>NZ_JAMQHY010000040.1:0-4741 GCF_023845705.1 Clostridium sp. ZBS15 | reverse complement strand
TTTAGCATTCCTAAGTTCAATTACTCAGTCCACCTTTACTTATGCATATATAAACATTTTACTAAAACAGAGCCTTTAATTATAATTTTTCACGTCTCTTAGTTGATTTTATAAATAATTCTTTTAAGGATTCTTTATCATCATCTTTTATTGCATCTTTTATTTTATCTAGTTCACATTCAAATGATTCTATAGATTTTAATAGATTTTCTTTGTTTCCTAAAAAAAGTTCACTCCATAAATCTTCGTTTATATTAGCAATTCTAGTTAAATCTCGATAACTATCACCAATAAAACTTCCAGTGTCTCTTCCCTCTAAATCACTATTTACTAAAGCCACTGCTAGGGAATGAGGTAACTGACTAGTAAATCCTATCATTTCATCATGAAATTCTGGACTTATTCTTTTAACTCTTTTAAAACCTATTTCATATGCTAAGTTTTCTACTAGCTTCAAATTCTCTTCTTTATTTTTTGAAGTTGGAGTCAAAATATAGTTAGCACCTTTAAAAACATCACTGCTTGCAAAATCTATTCCCTTTTTTTCTCTTCCAGCCATTGGGTGTCCAAATACAAAATCTATATTTGAAGGTAATATCTTGACTATATCATTTATAAATAACTTCTTTATTCCAGTTGCATCAGTTATTACTGCCCCATCTTTAAAATTATCTATATTATTTTTAATAAAATCTTTAACAAGCTTAGGATATATTGATATTATAATTAAATCCGCATCTTTTAAAATTTCATTTCCATCAGTATATCCTCGTCTTATTAAGTTTAGCTTTTCAGCTTTTAATAATGTCTCTTCATTATTATCTATTCCATAAACATTTTTATAACCAGCATCTTTTAATGCCATTGCAAAAGATCCACCTATTACTCCAAGACCTACTATTACCACTTTCATATAGCCCTCCAAGAATTATATTTCTTTTCCTTCTATTTCTGCTACTGCCTTAACTTTCCCCATAAGTCCATCAAATTGGTCTGGAGTAAGTGATTGTTGACCATCACTTAGTGCATTTTCTGGATCATTATGAACTTCTATCATCAAACCATCAGCCCCTGCAATTATTGCTGCTTTTGCCATTGGCTCAACTAAGTATGCATATCCACCTGCATGACTTGGATCTATAATTATAGGTAAATGTGATAACCTCTTAACAACAGGAATTGCTTGTAAATCTAACGTATTTCTAGTTATTGTTTCAAATGTTCTAATACCTCTTTCACAAAGTATTACATTTTCATTTCCACCTGCCATTATATATTCTGCTGACATTAACCATTCCTCAATTGTTGCTGATAGACCCCTTTTTAATAATATAGGTTTCTTAGTTCTACCAATTTGTTTTAACAAATCAAAGTTTTGCATATTTCTAGCTCCAATTTGAATTACATCAACTTCTTCTATAAATGTATCAATATAATCTGTTGACATAAGCTCAGTTACTATTGGAAGTCCTGTTTCTTGCTTAGCTGCCTTTAAAAGTTTTAATCCTTCAAGCTCTAGTCCTTGGAAACTATAAGGTGAAGTTCTTGGCTTAAATGCACCACCTCTTAAAAAATTAGCACCTGCTGCCTTAACTCTTTTTGCTACTTCAATTATTTGCTCTTCAGATTCAACAGAACATGGACCAGCCATTATACCAAGCTTTCCACCTCCAACTATTGAACCATCTATATTTATTATTGTGTCATTTGGTTTAAAAATTCTATTTGCCTTTTTAAAAGGTTCTTGTACCTTCATTACTCTGTCTACACCCTTAAGTACTTGTAATTTTTTAGGATCTATTATTGCTGTATCTCCTACAATACCTACAATATAATAAGTATTTCCCTTTGAAATATGTGTTTCTAACCCCTTACTTTCAATAAAAGACTTAACCTTTCCTATTTCTTCTTCACTTGCTTTTGGTTTCATAATAATAATCATGTAAAACTCCTCCTGTACTTCAAATAAATTTTTTTAATTCTACTATTCTACTATCCTTCATAAATTTAATTTTATATTTATCAATTTTTATTTGTTAATTGATATTCTAATTTAAAATATCAATTATAAACATTAACTTTTAACTATTAATCTTTTTATCTCTTCTACTACTTCATCCATAATTCCATCATTAACAACTATATTATGTGATGCTTTTTTGTAAAGATTATATCTTTCTTTATATAATTCTACAATCCTCTTTTTTCCATCTTTTAAAAGAGGTCTTCTTGAAACATCTATATCAGAAATAATTTTTTCAACTGGTCTATCTATAAAAATTACTAATCCATTTTCTTTTAGAATATTTATATTTTTATCTATTTTTACTATTCCACCACCAGTTGCTATTACAACATTATCATACTTTATTATTTCTTTACAAGTTTCACTTTCTATATCTCTAAAATAATCTTCTCCTTGTTCAAAAAGTTTGGAAATTGTTTTTGATGTTTTTCCCTCAATATATATATCCATATCTATAAATTTTAACAATAATTCTTTAGCTATAATTTCTCCAATTGTAGACTTTCCACATCCAGGCATTCCTATTAAAAATATTTTACTTTTCATAATCTATTCTCTCTATTTAAATTCTTCATTTATATATGAATATAATTTTTCTTGAATATCAGGATTTATAGATATATCATGCCAAATTTCTGATGACTTAATTGCTTGTCCTAGAAGCATTTCTAATCCCCCACAAACTTTTTTATTTAGTCTTTTTCCACATTGAAGAAATTTAGTTTCTCTTGGATTATATATTAAGTCTATTAATACATCAAAATTATTAATAATCTTTTCATCAACAGGGTTATTATCTACATTAGGATACATTCCTACTGGAGTTGCATTTATCAATATATCACCTTTTACATTACCTATGTCCTCATAAGTTCTATATTCGATTTTAATATCCTCAACCAAAGGAATTGATTTCTTGCTTCTAGAAACCAAATATATTTTTTTTATGCCTCTATCTAATAATAAAGTAACTGCAGCTTTAGATGCTCCCCCTGTTCCTAGTATAATAGCTATTTTACCATTAACTTCTATATTGTTTCTAACTAATATACTATTAAATCCATAATAATCACTATTAAATCCATATAATTTATTATCTTTTAATAATATTGTATTTATTGCTTTTATTTTTTTTGCTTCAGGTGATATTTCATCTAAATATTTCATTATATCTTCCTTATAAGGAATTGTTACATTACAGCCCTTAATTTTCAATACTTTTAATGACTCTGTAAATTTACTTAAATTATTTTTTTCCACTTCAAATATTTTATATGCCCCATCAATATTTAAAAGTGAAAAAATCTTATTATGAATCATTGGTGATATAGAATGTGATAATTTTTCACCTAGTAATCCGTAAAAATTCAATATTTTCACATCCTTTCTTTGTTCATCTAACATCTATTTTTTTCATATGCCCCCAATAATTTAAAGTAAGCACTACTTTGTTCAATTAAATATAAAGCTTTTTTAACCTTTTCTGATGATAAATCACCTTCAAAATCACCATATAAAAAGTACTTCCAAGGACCATTTTTCATTGGTCTTGATTCTATTTTAATCATATTTATATTATTTTCTGCAAAATGTCTTAATAACTTATATAACGTACCAGCCTTATCTTCAAGTGAAAATACTACACTAATTTTATTGGAATTTTTATTTTCTTCTAATTCTTTAGAAATTATTATAAACCTTGTGAAATTTTCTGTTTGATTGTTTATATTTTCTTTAATAATTTTTAAATCATATATATTAGCTACTCTTTTACTACCTATTGCAGCTTTTGATTTATCCTCTAACTCTTTGATTAATTTAGCACTACTAGCTGTACTATGAAATGGTATCAACTTCCATTCATTATACTTCTTTAAAAAATCTGAACTTTGTTCAAATCCTTGAGTATGTGAATATATCTCTTTAATTTCACTTAAATTGCTTCCCTCTACCCCAATTAAATTTTGATTTATTTTTATACATACTTCTCCATTTATAAAAAATCCGTATTTATACAAAAGATCATATACACTAGAAATTGCTCCTGTTGATGAATTTTCTATTGGAAGTATTCCATAATTAATTTCATCATTTTTAATTGCTAAAAATACATCTTCAAATTCTTCATATGATTTAGAATCTCTATCTTCACCAAAATATTTAATCATCGCTTCTTCTGTAAAAGACCCTTGTGCACCATAAAACCCTATTTTTTTGTTTTCACAAACATTAATATTATTATTTAATTTTTTCTCTTCTATCAAATCTTCTTCTATCATTTTTCTACTTTGAAGCTGTCTTGATATTTCCATTAATTTTTCAAAGAATTTTTCTGTTTCTTCAATATAATCTTGATTTTTTAGATAACCTAAGTTCTTCTTTATAACATCATCTTCTCTATTCTTATTAAATATAGGCAAATTATTTTTTTTCTTATATTCACCCACTTTAAGAACAACATCCATTCTCTGCTCAAATAATTCAGTTATCTTTTGATCTATTTCATCTATACTATTTCTATAATCATCTAACCCTGCCATATGTCACGCCCCTTATTTTTAATATTTTATAAAAATGCTTACTTCCATGCTATTTGGGTTGAAAGTGGAGAGATGGGAATTGAAATTTTGGATTAAATGTCTCAATCCTCAACTCTTTATCTTCCAATATCACTTTTCAACTCTTTATATTTGGTTCTGTTTTAAATGTGTGTTG
>NZ_JAMQHY010000004.1:103467-114213 GCF_023845705.1 Clostridium sp. ZBS15 | reverse complement strand
GGTTGCACAATATGAATTAAAAGAAGATTAGTATATTCTGTGTTTTAACAGACAAGTTTATATATGCATAAGCAAAGTGGACTAAGTAATTGAACTTAGGAATACTAAAATGAGTATAGTCCAATTTTAGCTTGCTCTCAATGTAAAAGTAAGACAAGCAGTAAATGTGACAATACTCATTAAGTATTCTCAAAGTCTAATTACAATGCCACTTTACCTATTGCAGATATCAACATATATTTTTATATATTCTAAGATGATTGGTCTTAAAAATGAAATCTAAGATTGGTTTAAGAAAAATTTAATGGGAGAAAATATGAGAGGTTTTAAAAGTAGAATATTAATATCATTGATATTTATAACTTTAATTTTAGTAGTTGGATGTAGTGAACAAAAAGTTAATGAGACTAAAAGTGAAAATAAATGTGTAGTTGAAGAAAGTTTTATAGAATCTATAAAATTACCTGAGGCTATAAAATCACCAGAAGATATTATAATAGAATCATTTAAATATGAGAATTCACATCAATTAAAAAATTTATTGACTTGTTATACAACAAGATATAAGGATGTTAATTTTAGATTAGATAATTTAGAAAGTTGCAGATTGGATTCTTTAGAGTTAATAACAGATTCAAGAATTTATAAGAGTTATTTTACAAGTGGAGTAGAGATAAAAAGAGAAAATGTAAGAAAATATACTGTTAAATATAATGTACAATATAAGGATCAAAGTAAAGAACCGATAGATAGTGGAAATTATGATACAATGTATACTCTTATCAGAGAAAATAACTTGGGTGAATGGAAAATAGATGGTATTGGAGAATCATAAAGAAATGTAAAAACTTAATTTAATTATTGATACTACTTGGTTAAGATTATTTTTATATATAAAATGCCATATCATAAGCACTATATTTGAATTGTAATTTAAAAAATAAAATTTATGATATACTTAAATAATATATATTATTTAAGTATAAGAGAGGCTATTTAATGAATACGCCAATGTAGAAGAGAGGTCATGTTTATACATGCACCAGTTTTAAGCAGACTATATACTCATAAGGTATATGGTCTTTAATTTTATAGTATAGAAATCGAAATTTAGGAAAATATATTAATATAATAACAATAAATAATATAACTACATATATTATTTATAAGAGAGGTCATGTTTATACATGCACCAGAATTACTAGCAAGCTATATACTCACAAGGTATATAGCTTTTAAATTTATATTTAATATACTAGAGACTTATACTAAATTATTAAGAATAATATAAAAAACAGCCATAGAATGATTTATTAATAACATTCTATGGCTTAATTTTTTATTATAATGTGTTAATATCTGCAATAGGTAAAGTAAATTCCTCTGTCCATTGAGCTTTATACTACAATATCAACTCATTTCATTTTTAAAATAATAAGTTTGCTATTAGTACTATTATAGGCAATGTTAAAACAGTTCTTTCTAGGAAGATTATAACTAAATCTTTGAATGAAACTGGTATTTTTGAACCTAAAAGTAATCCACCTACTTCAGACATATAAATTAATTGCGTTACTGATGTACACGCTATTATAAATCTAGTCATTTCATTTTGAATACTTGTAGCTAATACAGATGGTATAAACATGTCTGCAAAACCTACCACTAGTGTTTTAGAAGCAGCAACAGCTTCAGGAACTTGTAATAACTTTAGTAATGGTATAAAAGGTAATCCAAGCATTGAAAAGAAGTTAGTGTATTCAGCAATCATAAGAGCAATTCCGCCCATAGACATAACTACTGGTAATACTCCTAGCCACATATCTACTACATTCTTTAGACCATCTTCAACAAATGAGTGAAAGCTAAAATTATCTTCAGCTTTATCAATAGCATTTTTTAATCCCCATGTAAATGGAGTATATCCATTAGGTATAAGATCCACATTTTTTTCTAATGGTCTTCCATCAATATATGTATCAGGCTTCTTAGATAATGGTCTCACTCTTGGAAGTACTATAGCTGCAATGATACCAGATAAAGTAACTGTTAAATAGAATGGAACAAACATATGTGAAAGTCCAACTTGAGTTATAACCATCAAACTAAATGTTATAGAAACTGCTGAAAATGAAGTTCCTATAACAGAAGCTTCTTTTTTTGTATAAAAGCCTTCTTCATATTGCTTACTAGTTAGTAATATTCCAATAGTTCCGTCACCTAGCCAAGAAGTGATACAATCTATTGAAGAACGACCAGGAAGTTTAAATAAAGGTCTCATTACCTTAGTAAGTAAAGCACCTACAAATTCTAATAAACCGTGGTTAAGTAATAATGGTAAGAATAAACCTGCAAATAAGAATACGGCAGTTAATAATGGAAGAAGACTAAATAAAATCATTCCACCAGTACTATCAGACCATATAAATTCAGGTCCTATTTTAAAATAAGTCATTATAACTAAAATCATACCTACTATTCTAGCTGTTAACCAAGAATAACTAACATTAAACAATGAATTTAAAATTTTATTTTCAGTTTTAAAAACTTTTATTAATATACTTCCAATAGCAGAAATTGATATCAATATAAGAGAGATAAAAGGTAAAATGCCTTTTAATGTATCTACAAATAAATTTGATAAAAATGCTACTGGAATTGTGAATTGTCCACCTAGCATTATTGGAGTCATAAATAATACAATTCCTATAAGTGAAGGAATTATAAACTTCAATAATGAGGAAATATTTAAATTTATATTTACATCTGTATTTTTATTCATATTTATCCCCTTTTTATTTATAAATATACAACAGTTATTATTTTAATATAGAAAAAGCAAAAAAGATAGTGCTAATTTAAAATAAAAGTTTAATTTTTATTTTGAAATATTATATTTTTTACATAAAAATTTCAACTAAAGTTATGTAAAAATTTGCAGTTTAATGCACATACTTACATATAATATATAAAAGAATTTAATTATTTATATTTTCTTTAGATTAGGATTAAATATCCAAGGAGGAAATTTATATGTACAAAAGAATTAAGGAAAAATTTAAGAATCTTTCCATAAGAAAAAAAGTAAGAAAAAGCTTTTCTATAATATTAGTATTTACATTAATTTTTATGATTATGTCATTAATAAGCTTACAATTTATATCTGAAAAAGTTAACAAATTATATAATGAACCATTTAAGGCTGTTGAAATAACTTGGAATATGAAAACTGAATTCCTGAAAATGCAAAGAGATATGTACCAAGCTTTAATTGAAAATAACGAAGATAAAATAAAGAACAATATTTCTAGTGTAGATGATCAAGTAAAGCTTTTAGAAGAAGATATAAATAATCTTAGAAAAATATATATAGACGATCATAATTTAATTGGTAAATTTGAAAATAATATAGATGAAGTTAAAGATGAACGAGAACAGATTTTTTCATTACTTTTAGAGAATAAGGATTTAGAAGCTTATGATTTAATTAATGGAAAATATAATGAAGGGATAGATAGAGCAAGGGAAAATCTAATAGATATTGGAGAAACTACTAACAACAATGCTTTAACATTTGTAGAAGAAGCTGAAAAAACCAGAAATTTAATATTTATATTAGCAGTTATAATATTAATATTAATGATAAGTTCAATTATATTAATAAGTAGAGTAATTCAATCTAGTTTACTTGAAGGAATTAATCATGTGAAAAAAGTATCTCAAGACTTATCGGAAGGAAATTTAAGCATAGATAATAGTTATATATCTGAGGATGAAATGGGCGAAATGAGTAGAGATTTAAATGAAACTATAAAAAATTTAAGTGGTTATGTGAATGATATTTCAAGAGTTATAGAGAATATAGCCCATGAAAATTTAGATGTTAACACATTGATAGAGTATAAAGGAAATTTTAAGCCTATAAAAGATTCTTTAGATAATATTATAAATTCATTTAACAGTATATTTAAAAATATACATCAAGCATCTGATTTAGTAGCAAGTAGTTCAGAAGAAATAGCTTCAACTACTCAAAGTTTGTCTGATGGTGCAGTGGAACAGGCAAACGCAGTAGAAGATTTATTTTCTAAATTTAATGAAGTTTTAATTAAGATAAATAAAAATACTGAGAGTACTAAAAAAGCTGATGAAGTTTTTGAAAATACTAAAAGAATGGTTTTAGATGGAAATAAAAAAATGGAAGAATTGATGCTAGCTATGGAAAAAATTAGTGAAATGTCAAACGAAATTGAAATAATAACTAGTACAATAGAGGAAATTGCTTCACAAACCAATTTATTGGCACTAAATGCTGCCATAGAGGCAGCAAGAGCTGGGGAATCAGGAAGAGGGTTTGCAGTAGTTGCCGAAGAAGTGAAATCATTAGCAGAACAATCATCAAAAGAAGTTAAGCATACAAATGAAATAATACAAAACTCTATGAAGTTTGTAAAAAATAGTAATGTATTAGCGAAGGAAACTTTAAATGCATTAGGAGAAATAGTAAAAGATGTAGATACTACAGCTGAATTAGTAAAACAAATAGCCAAAGCATCTGAAGATCAATCAGAAGCTTTGGGAGATATGTCAGTTAAGGTAGATAAAATATCAGAAGTTATTCAAACTAATTCAGCAACAGCAGAAGAGACAGCAGCAGCAACAGAGGAATTAGCATCGCAAGCAGAAATTTTAGAACAAGAAATATCAAAATTTAGACTAAAGAACTAGAATTATATTTTAGCAAAGTATTGATATATGCATAAGCAAAGTTGGTTGAGTAAAATATATAGGCTATATCTTAATAAAAATTAGGGTATAGCTTTTTTAGTTACCTTGATAAGAGAAATAAGGTATAGTAATATAAATATCATAAGAATTTAACTTTAAGGAGAGAAAAATATGGGCTTTCGTAAAAATTTAATTAATGCAAATAGAATAGTTGTAAAGGTAGGAACTTCAACATTAACCTATGATAATGGTAATATCAACTTAAGAAGAATTGAAAAATTAACTCGAGTTTTATCTGATATTGTTAACTCAGGAAAAGAGGTTGTTTTAGTAACATCAGGCGCTATAGGTGTTGGTGTAAGCAAATTAAAGTTAAAAGAAAAGCCCGAAGGTATAAGAGAAAAACAAGCAGTTGCATCAGTAGGACAATGTGAACTTATGCATATATATAGTAAATTCTTTGGTGAATATAGTCATGTTGTTGGTCAAGTTTTACTTACAAGAGATGTAGTAGAAGATGATCATATTAGAGAAAATGTATGTAACACATTTGAAACATTAATGGAAAATAAAATAATTCCAATAGTTAATGAAAATGACACAGTTTCAATAGATGAGATAGAGAATATTGTTAAATTTGGGGACAATGATAACTTATCAGCTATAGTTGCAACACTAGTAAAAGCTGATTTATTAATAATATTATCTGATATAGATGGATTTTATGATTCAGATCCTAGAAGCAATAATGATGCAAAGTTATTAAAAGTTGTAGAAGAGATAACACCAGAACTAGAAAGTTGCGCTGGAGGTGCTGGTTCAAATTTAGGAACTGGCGGAATGGTAACAAAACTTGCAGCAGCTAAAAAAGCAGTATCTTCAAGTGTAGATATGATTTTAGCTAATGGAAGTGATCCAAGCGTAATATTAAATGTTTTAGATGGTGAAGATGTGGGAACTTTATTTTTAGGTAAAAAATAGATAGTGTAAAGTACGCTATGAAAAAATAACACAAAAAATAAAATAATTGGGGGTATAGAAATGAAAGCGTTGATTTTAAAAGGTGAAAGAGCAAAGGAAGCATCATATGTTCTTATGAATGCTACAACAAGTGAAAAGAATGATGCTTTAATAAAAATGGGGCAAAAATTATTAGAAAATAAAGAGTATATTCTTGCTGAAAATAAGAAAGACTTAGAAAATGCTATTCTAAAAGGTACATCAAAGGCTATGCTTGATAGGCTGTCTTTAGATGAAAAAAGACTTGAAGATATGGCGGATGGATTAAATCAATTAGTTAATCTTAATGATCCAATAGGTGAAGTTATTTCCATGTGGAAGAGACCTAATGGTCTTCAAATTGGTAAACAAAGAGTGCCAATGGGTGTTATAGGAATAATATATGAAGCTAGACCTAATGTTACTTGTGATGCAGCGGGTTTATGCTTAAAAGCAGGAAATGCAGTAATATTAAGAGGCGGAAGTGAAGCAATAAATTCTAATAAAGCAATAGTTAAAGCACTTTGTGAAGGTATAAAAGAATCAGGACTTCCAGAGTATTCACTTCAATTAATAGAAAATACAAGTAGAGAAATTGCCAATGAAATGATGAGATTAAATGAATATATAGATGTTCTTATTCCAAGGGGTGGAGCAGGTCTTATTCAAGCTGTTGTTAAAAATGCAACTGTTCCAGTAATAGAAACAGGAGTAGGAAACTGTCATGTTTATGTTGATGAAGAAGCTGATTTTAAGATGGCAGAAGACATAATAATAAATGCTAAAACAAGCAGACCAGCTGTTTGTAATGCAGAAGAAAAATTATTAGTTAATGAAAAAGTTGCAGAAGAGTTTTTACCTAAGATTATTTCAGCATTGAGAGAAAAAAATGTTGAAGTAAGAGGCGATAGTAGTGTAATGAAAATAGTTGATGATGTGAAAGAAGCAACAGATGAAGACTGGGGCAAGGAATATCTAGATTTTATAATTGGCATCAAGATTGTAAATAATATAGATGAAGCTATTAAACATATAAATAAATATGGATCAGGTCATTCAGAAGCTATTATAACTAACAATTATCAAAATTCACAAAAATTCTTACAAAGAGTTGATGCGGCAGCAGTTTATGTTAATGCTTCAACAAGATTTACAGATGGATGCGAATTTGGATTTGGTGCAGAAATCGGAATAAGTACTCAAAAGCTTCACGCAAGAGGTCCAATGGGATTAAATGAGCTTACAACTACAAAGTATATTATTTATGGAAATGGTCAAATAAGATAATATTATGTATTTAAAATTAATCAATCATGTTTGTTTTGTATTTTCAGATATAAAGCGAATATGATTGTATTTTATTATATGGATAATTTAGTAAAAATTAAGAATTTTATGAGAGATTTTTTTGACTACTTTATTTATAATTTAAGATAAGGAGAATTTTATGGATTGGAATATTAAAAAATTTAATGAACTTACTTTAGACGAGTTATATGAAATATGCAAAGTTAGATATGAAATATTTGGATGTGAACAAAGGATATATCAAGAAAATGATTTTGATGATATAGACAAAAAGGTTTATCATTTATTTTTGAAGGATTCAGGTAAAATAGTTGCTTATTCAAGGCTTATTCCAAGTGGAATTACATATAATGAATCTTCAATAGGAAGAGTTTTAGTTTTAAAGGAATATAGAAGAAAAGGCATAGCTTTTGAACTTATGAAAAAAAGTGTAGATTTTCTTAAAAATGAACTTAATGAAGAGACAATTGTTATATCATCTCAATTGTATGTAAAAAAACTTTATGAAAGCGTGGGGTTTAAAGCAATTTCTAATGTATATGATGAAGTTGATATTCCTCATGTTAAGATGAAATTATAAGAGAAAAATTAATTTGTATAATAAGTCTAGCATGTGTTTTATAAATAGAAAAACATCAAGGGGGAAATATGGGGAATAAGTTACACAAAAATGCTATTAAATCTTGGGTGATTTCAAGATGTATTGGAACAATATTATTTTTATTCATATCATTAATAGTATTTTATATTATGGAATCTAAATTTGAGATTCAGTGGATAGTGAAAAATTCAAAATATATTTTACTAGGAATATCGATAATAGGACTATTATGTATCATAGATACTATTATAAATCCAATAATAGAATATAAAACATGGATATATGAACTTACTAGTGACAAAATTGATTTTACTCAAGGAATTTTTACTAAAAAAAGAACTATTGTACCAATAATAAAAATAGAGCACATAAAAATTAATAGAGGTCCTATAAATTCAAGACTAGGACTTGCTAATATTGAAATCTTTACAGCTGGGGGATCGCATGAAATACCTAATATAGAAGTTAAAGTTGCAGAAGAGATAGGTGAATATTTAAATAATAAAATAAAAGAAAAGGTTGAAGAATTTAATGAGAAAAACAGAAATTTATAGAGGGCATTGGAGCAATATAGTAAAGAAGATAGTTTCTAATCTATATTTGATATTTATAGCTCCATTTGCATTAATAATTAACGATAACAAAGGCTTTAACTTTATTATTTGTATATTATCAATTGGATTTTTTATTGTTCTATATTCCATATTATTATGGAGAAGTAAGTATTTCTATATAGAAGATAACATGTTTGTTTATGTAAAAGGAATGATAGAAAAAACAAAAGAACAAATTCCGCTTAAACAAATAACTACAGTTGATTTAAAAACAACCATTTTAGATAGAATTCTCGGATCTGTGACTTTAAAATTAAATAGTGGTAATGCAACTTTAAATGAAGCAGAATTTGAATTGGTTGTAAAAAAAGAATATGCGTTACTAATACAAAAAGCTGTATCAGGACAAGATGTCAATGAAGAAGATGTTTATAGCAATGTTAAAGAGTTACAAGTAGAGTATAAGGATATAGCAATTTATGCATTAACAAAAAATAAATTTGGATGGATTATGGCTTTATTTGTTATAGGAAATAAATTTAGTAAAGTATTTAAAAAATCAGCTATTAACAATGCTGAGAATTATTTAGAATCAGCAAAAGATTATATATTAAATGGTACTATTTTTGATTTAGTGTTGAAGTTATTATTTATATTTGCTTTTATATATGTTTTTTCAACAATAATTTCTATAGGAATAGAAATTTTAAAATATGGTAATTTTAAAATTATAAGAAGCGAAGATTCTTTTAATATAAGATATGGAACAATTGATTTAAAAGAATATTCTATATCATTAGAAAAAATTCAAGGATTAAAATTAAAACAAAATTTATTACAACAATTATTGGATTTATATAAAATTGAAGCAATAGTTATAGGTGATGATGAAACAAATTCATTACTTTTTCCAAGTTTAAAAGGTTCAGAAAAAGATAAATTTATAAATGAATTTTTACCAGAATATAAGATAACTAAAGATATAGATAAAGCATCTAAAAAATCAATTTTTAGATTTATATTTAAGAGATTTATAGTTTCTATAGTGGTTTCTTTAATATTAATTTTATTAACTAAGCAATTTTTACCTAAGTTATATATGATAAATAGTTTTAAATTTATTTTGTCATTAATATTATGTACTTCTCAAATTATATTAGGTTATATTGATTATTTAAATAATGGGATAGCAATAGAAGAAAATAATATTTTATTAACAAATGGTTCAAGAATAAAAAATACTTATATAATAAGAAAGTTTAAAGTTCAATCATTACAGGTTAAACAGTCAATACTTCAAAGATATAGAGATATATGCAACTATAAGATAGATATTGCTACAAGTTCTTTTGGTGAGACAATAGAAATAAAGAATATGGATATAAAGAAATATGAAGAGATATTATAGAGATGAAATGTGTAGATTTAATATGGTTAATCTACACATTTTTTAATATATTATAATTATGTTATTTGATATAATTTTATTAATAAATTAAAAAAACATTATATTATATAATCAATAAATTTTATAAAGAAAGTTATTTAATTTTAATATTATTAATACTGATTTAAATCAAGTTATTGTACAGAAAGAGGGTGTTAACAATTTGAGGGAGTATGCATTAATTACTGGTGGCACAGAAGGTATAGGATTAGAATTAGCTAAATTGTTTGCTAAAGATAACTGTAATTTGCTTATAGTAGCAAGAAATAAAGAAAAGTTATTACAAGTTAAAAATTATATAGAAAACGAGTATAAAGTGGATGTTGATATTTTATCTGTAGATTTATCTATCCACAATTCTTGTGAAGAAATATTTGAATTTGTGGATAAAAAAAATATAACTGTGGATTATTTAATAAATAATGCGGGAATAGGATCATTTGGATTTTTCCACAAAGGTGAATCAAGATTTGAAGAAAACTTAATAAATATAAATATAGTTTCTTTAACAAATTTAACGAAATATTTTATAGAAAAAATGGTAGAAAAAAATCATGGCGGAATAATAAATATAGCTTCAACAGCTGCATTTGTTGGTGGACCTAAGATGGCAATGTATTATTCTAGTAAGGCATATGTGTTATCACTAACTGAAGCTTTGCATGAAGAAGTAAAAGATTTAGGAGTAAATGTAAGTTGTGTATGCCCCGGACCTGTAAAAACATCTTTTCAAAGTAAGGCTGGAATAAAGAAATCTGAAAAGGCTAAAAAGTATTTAATGTATGCAGATAAAGTTGCTAAAATAACATATAAAGAATTTTTAAAAGGAAAAGCTATTATAATTCCAGGATATAAAAATAAATTATTAGTATGGGGAACCAAACTAATTCCAAGGTCAATAAGTAGGAAGATAATATTAAAAAATAACGCTTAAGTTAAGATGATATTTTAGAATAAGGCTCACTGGATAGAGGAATTTACTTTAAGAAATTTAAAAATAAATTCCAATTCCTGTCCGTCTTTATAATAAAATATTGCTCATATAAAATAGAATCATGTTTTAGGAGAATGTTGATATCTGCAATAGGTAAAGTGGCATTGTAATTGGA
>NZ_JAMQHY010000004.1:79201-103408 GCF_023845705.1 Clostridium sp. ZBS15 | reverse complement strand
TTTAATTACTCAGTCCACTTTACTTATGCAGATATCAACATTAATATGTTTTTTAATAGCAAGTAGTAATTAGGGGGAAATTATGGAGAAATTTTTTTATGGATGTTTGTTAATTTCAGATATGGATGGAACATTATTAGATAGTGATGGTAAGTTATCTTATGAAAATAAAAAAGCAATAGATTATTTTATAAGTAAGGGTGGAAACTTTACTTTAGCTACTGGAAGAATAGTGGCATCAGCTGGGAGATTTTTAAATGATATAAATGTTACTTTACCAGTGATATTGTATAATGGAGCAAAAATATATGATTATAAAAATAATAGAGTTATTTATGAAAAGTTTATAGAAGATGAGAGAAAAAATACAATTACTTTAGTAAAAAATGATAATCCTACTCTTGGAATTGAGGTGTATTCTGAGGAAAAAGTATATATTTATTCTTCATGTAAATATACAGATAGATTTTCAAAACTAGGATATGAAGTTATATATAATTTACCTACAGAGGTTTGGAATAAAAAATGGACAAAGGTTCTTATTGTGGGAGAAGAAGAGGAAATAGATGTACTTGAAGAAAACTTTATAAGGAATTATGGTAACGGAAATATAATAAGAAGTGGTGCTAGATATTTAGAAATAGTACCTAATAATACTTCCAAAGGAAAAGCTATTGAAAAATTAGTAGATATATACAATATAAAATCACAGAATCTAATAACCATTGGTGACAATATGAATGATATTGAAATGGTTAAATTAGCTGACTATGGATTTTGCGTTAGAAGTGGAGCGGAAAGGTTAATCAATAATTCGAAATTTATAGCACCAAGTAATGATGAGAATGCAATAGATTATGTAATTAAGTGGATTAATAATAATATCATAAAATAATAGCTTAAATTACAAAATTTTGTTAAAAGAAATAAATTAAAAACGATAATTAATATAAGGATATTAAGAAGGAGAGGTTTTATATGTTTAATAATAAAAATAGGGTTATAAGTGAAGTTATAAATAATATTTCTAGATTAAAATTACCAAAAGAGAATATAAAAATAGATAGAGATGTTTTAGATAAAGTTAAAGCAATACATATGAGATTGAATAGTGGTAAGGATAAATTTCAAGATATAACTAGATTAGTTTTAAATTCTGTTATTCAGATGAGTAATTTAGATTTAACTTTAAAGGATAAAGAAGAAAAGATAGAATATGTAACTGGCGAAATAGCTGAATTAATGGAAAGTGTGTCCAACACATCTGAAATATTATCTAGCACATCAGAAGAAGTAACAGCTGCACATACTGATATGACACAATCAATATCTGATTTATCATTGAATTCTACAACTTTATTAGATTCCATAAAAAGAAGCGAGGATGAATTATTAGAAATAAAGGTTTTTTCGGACACAGCAATATCTCATTCTATTGGAATGAAAGATGATATGAGTAATTTAATTCATGTAATAGAAAATGTACAAAATGTCATAAAAGCTATAAGTGAAATATCAGAACAAACTAATCTTTTGGCTTTAAACGCGTCAATAGAAGCTGCAAGAGCTGGAGAAAGTGGACGAGGGTTTGCAGTAGTTGCAGAAGAAATAAGAAAGTTAGCTGATGAGACTAAAAATTTAACTAATAGTATGTCTGATTTTATAACTGATATTGAATCTGCATCTAATAAAAGTAATGCTAGTGTTGATGATACTGTTGATTCTTTAGGAAAGTTAAATCAAAATTTAGATTCAGTTGTTAAAACAAGTAAAGAGAATAGAGAGCGTGTTAATAATATAAATGAATCAATAACATCTATTGCAGCTAATAGTGAAGAAATAAATACATCTATGGATGAAGTAGCAACTAGTATGAGAAAATTTGATGAGGATATTGAAAAATTAGGTGAGGATACGATAGCATTAAAAGATATAAGTAATACGTTAGGAAGCATTATAGAACCCATAAGTTTAATGGAAGAAGATTTAGATAATGCATCTAAAATAATAGGTACTTTAGTTAATGATGAATATTATATGATAACTAATAATTTGTTTATAGAAACAATTAATAAAGCAATTACAGCTCATCAAAACTGGCTACAAACTTTAAGTAAAATTGTTAATGATAGAGAAATATCAGCACTTCAAGTAAATGAACATAAGTGTGGATTTGGACATTTCTATTATTCTATGAAGCCTAAAAATGAAAAAATATTAGTAATTTGGAATGAAATAGATGAAAAACACAAAGTATTCCACTCTTATGGAAGAGACATAATATCAAGATTAAAATCAAATATTAATGATAATACTATAAGAGAAATCTACAGCAAAGCAGAAAAACTCTCAGTTGATTTAATTAATGATTTTAAAAAGATAATAAATCTTGCTAAAGAGTTAGATTCTTCAAACAAGAATGTATATAATAATTAGTTTGTAAATTATTCTTATAAAATTGTTATAGTCAAAAATAATAGTAAATATATTTAAATAAAAAATAATCTATTTTTCTTGACAGTATATGTACGATAAACTACAATAAGAAACAAGGTAAATATATATAAATAAATATCTGTCTAAAGATACACTTTAAATTGGTCCAGTGAGGCCAGAAAGGAGTCTATTTCTATGATATATTATGAGTTAGAAAAAAATAATACAGCTTTGTTTAAAGCAATTAGTATACTTGATAAATATGTTTGGATAGTAAAGAGCTCTCTTTTATGGTTGTCTCTTTAGTATCCTTTTATTTTATATAAAAATATAAATTTTAAAACATAGATTAAGGAGGATTAATTATGAAAGCAAAGCTTATATTGGAAAATGGTATGGTTTTTGAAGGTAAGGCTTTTGGATATTTAAAAGAAAGTATTGGGGAAGTAGTATTTACTACTGGAATGACAGGATACCAAGAAGTACTTACAGATCCATCTTATTATGGTCAAATAGTAACTATGACTTATCCTTTAATAGGGAATTATGGTATAAATCTTGAGGACATGGAATCAGATTCAATAAAGGTTAGAGGGTTCATTGTTAGAGAAAAATGCAATTTACCAAGTAATTTTAGATGTGAATTAGAGTTAGAAGACTTCTTAAAGCAAGGAAAGATTATTGGCTTAGAAGACATTGATACAAGGGCTTTAACTAAGGTTCTAAGAAATAGTGGGACAATGAGAGGAATCATTGCATTAGAAGATTTAGATGATAAATCTATAAAAGAAAAAATAGCTAGTTTTTATAACAAAGAAGCGGTTAAGAACGTTACTACTAAAGAAAAGTATGTAATTAACGGAAGTGGAAAACATATAGCTATAATGGATTTTGGAATAAAACAAAATATAATAACTAATTTCAAAAAAAGAGGTTGTAAGTTAACAGTATTTCCTGCAACAGCAAGTGCAGAAGAAATTTTAAATGTTAATCCAGATTTAGTATTCTTGTCTAATGGACCTGGAGATCCAGAGGATTTAGATTTTGTTATAGAAAATGTAAAAAAAATAGTAGGTAAAAAGCCTATTGTAGGTATTTGTCTAGGACATCAATTATTAGCATTAACTTTAGGTGGAAAAACTACAAAGCTAAAGTTTGGTCACAGAGGATGCAATCATCCAGTTAAAGATTTAGAAGAAAATATAGTTCATATAACTTCTCAAAATCATGGTTATGTAGTAGAAACATTACCAGAAGATGTTGAAGTAACTCATGTAAATATAAATGACGGAACTGTAGAAGGATTAAAGCACAAGACTTTACCAATATACTCAGTTCAATTCCATCCAGAGGCATCAGCGGGTCCTAAGGATAGCGAATATATATTTGATAAATTTTTAAAATATGCACTATAGGGGGATGAAGATAAATGCCATTAAATAAAGATATAAAAAGAGTTTTAGTTATAGGATCAGGTCCAATAGTTATAGGTCAAGCAGCAGAGTTTGATTATTCAGGAACTCAAGCCTGTGAAGCTTTAAAATCAGAGGGAATAGAAGTTGTTTTAATAAATTCTAACCCAGCAACAATAATGACTGATAAAGAAGTTGCAGATAAGGTATATCTAGAGCCTTTAACGTTAGAATTTATTGAAAAAGTTATTGCAAAAGAAAGACCTGATAGTTTACTTGCAGGAATGGGAGGTCAAACAGGACTTAACCTTGCTGTAGAATTACATGATTCAGGCATTTTAGAAAAATATGATGTAAAAGTAATAGGAACATCTATTGAATCTATAAAAGAAGGAGAAGATAGAGAATTATTCAGAGATATGATGAACAGAATAGGAGAACCAGTTATAAAAAGTGAAATTGTTACTGACTTACAAGCAGGGATAGATTTTGCCAATAAGATTGGATATCCAGTTATAGTAAGACCAGCTTACACATTAGGTGGATCTGGTGGCGGTATTGCAGATGATGAAGAAGAGTTAAGAACAATACTAGAATCAGGTCTTCAATTAAGTACAATAGGTCAAGTTTTACTTGAAAAAAGTGTTAAGGGTTGGAAAGAAATAGAATATGAAGTAATGAGAGATTCTTATGGAAATTGCATCACTGTATGTAATATGGAAAACATAGATCCTGTGGGTATACATACAGGTGATAGTATAGTTGTTGCACCATCACAAACTCTTTCGGATAAAGAATATCAAATGCTTAGAACAGCATCTATAAATATAATAAATGCTGTAGGTATAGAGGGCGGATGTAATGTACAGTTTTCATTAAATCCAAATACTTTTGAGTATGCAGTAATAGAAATTAATCCTAGGGTTTCAAGGAGTTCAGCTTTAGCATCAAAGGCAACAGGATATCCTATTGCAAAACTTGCAGCTAAAATAGCTCTTGGATATGGATTAGATGAAATAAAAAATGCTGTAACTCAAAAGACATATGCATGTTTTGAACCAACACTTGATTATATTGTAGTAAAAATACCAAAATGGCCTTTTGATAAATTCTTTGGTGCTGATAGGCAGCTTGGAACTAAGATGATGGCAACTGGAGAAATAATGGCTATAGGAGCTAATTTTGAGCAAGCATTTTTAAAAGGAATAAGAAGCTTAGAAATAGGAAAATATTCTTTAGATCATAAAAAATTTAAAGAACATAGTATGTCAGAACTTAAAGAGTTGGTAATGAAACCAGATGATGAAAGAATATTCGCTTTAGCAGAAATGTTAAGACGTGATTACATGATTGAAAGAATAAATAAAATTACTGGTATAGATAAATTCTTCTTAGAAAAAATTAAATGGATAGTTGAAGAAGAACAAAGATTAAAATTAAGCAAGATAGAAGATTTAGATAAAGAATGGTTACAAAACTTAAAGAAAAAAGGTTTTTCTGATAAAGCAATAGCAGATATGTTAAAGGTAAGTCCAGAAGATATATATAGATTAAGAGATATTTGGAGCATAAAACCATCATATAAAATGGTTGATACTTGTGGAGGAGAATTTGAAGCATTATCACCATATTACTATTCTACTTATGAACAATATGATGAAGTTGAAGTATCAAACAGAAGAAAAGTAATAGTAATAGGGTCAGGTCCAATAAGAATAGGTCAAGGAATTGAGTTCGATTATGCATCAGTTCATTGTGTAAAAGCATTAAAGAAACTTGATATTGAAACTATAATAGTAAATAATAATCCTGAAACTGTAAGTACTGATTTTGATATATCAGATAAATTATATTTTGAACCATTAACAGAAGAAGATGTTTTAAATATAATTGAAAAAGAAAATCCATATGGGGTAATACTTCAATTTGGTGGTCAAACAGCAATTAAACTTGCTAATTTCTTAAAGGAAAAAAATATTAGGACTTTAGGAACTACAGCAGATCAAATAGATATGGCAGAAGATAGAGAAAAATTTGATGAACTATTAGAAAGATTAGATATATCAAGACCTAAAGGTAAAGGTATATGGTCAGTAGAAGAAGGATTGGAAGAAGCAGAAAGATTAGGTTTCCCAGTACTTGTTAGACCGTCTTATGTAATTGGTGGTCAAGGAATGGAAATAACTCATGATGAAGAAGAATTAATTTTCTACTTAACTAATGCATTTGCAAAAGATAAAAAGAATCCAATACTTATAGATAAATATTTAATGGGTAGAGAAATAGAAGTAGATGCTATATCTGATGGGGAAAATATTCTTATACCAGGCATAATGGAACATTTAGAAAGAGCAGGAGTTCACTCTGGGGATAGTGTAACTATGTATCCAAGTCAAAATGTTTGTGATGAAATTAAGGGGAAAATCTTAGAATATACTAAGAAGTTGGCTTTAGCAATAGGAATAAAAGGAATGATAAATATTCAATTCATAGAGTTTGAAGGAAACTTATATGTAATTGAAGTTAATCCAAGAGCATCAAGAACGGTACCTTATATAAGTAAGGTTAGCAAAGTACCAATTGTTGATATAGCTACACAAGTTATGATGGGGGCTAAATTAAATGATTTAGGATATGGAGTAGATATATATAAAGAACCAGAACTAGTTTCAGTTAAAGTTCCAGTATTCTCAACTCAGAAATTACCAAATGTAGAAGTTTGCTTAGGACCTGAAATGAGATCAACAGGAGAAGTTTTAGGAGTAGGTAGAAATTTAAAAGAAGCTCTTTATAAAGGTTTTGTAGGTGCTAATATGTATCCATCAAAGGAAAAAGGCAAAATACTCGCAACAATTAATAAGCATAATAAAGCAGAATTTTTACCCATAGCTAAGGATCTTGCTAAAGTTGGTTATAAGTTTATAGCAACAATAGGAACATGCAATTTATTAAGAGAAGAAGGAATAGATGCAGAAGAAGTTCGTAAGATAGATGAAGAAAAGCCTAATATTTTAGATATAGTTAAAAATAGAGAAGTTGATTTAGTAGTTAACACTCCAACTAAAGGTAATGACTCTAAGAGAGATGGTTTCTTAATTAGAAGAGCAGCTGTTGAGAGAAATTTAGGAGTTATTACTGCATTAGATACACTAAGAGCAATTGCAGATGTTGAATTAGAAGAATTTGATAAAAGTAAGAACTTAGAAGTATTTGATATAGCTAAATAAATAAGTTATAAGTAAAAAATGTTACAATTTAATTATTGTAACATTTTTTTATGCTTCATATTTTATACTCGATATTACTATTGACAATTCAGTCAATAAATTAATACGAGATCCAATAATTTTCTTGTTATCACTTTTTAATATTTTTATTTGAGGTCTAAGAGGATAATTTGGAAAAGTCTCTTCAACTATGCCAACATCACCATTACTTAAACATACTATAGTTCCATTTGGGAACGGTATTATAACTCTAGAAAATACTTTAACCATTTCATAATCAAAGAAAGTTCCTGAGTTAGACATTATGTATTCTAATGCATCACCAGGATACATAGCACGCTTATATGGTCTATCAGACGTTAAAGCGTCATATACATCTGCAATGCTTACTATTTTAGCCATATAATTAATTTTATTTTCACTTAATCCGAAAGGATAACCTAAGCCATCTACTCGTTCATGATGCTGTAATATTATTAATTTACTATTAGAATTAATATTATATAAATTGCTTAAAAAATTATATCCTCTTTCAGGATGTTTTTTTATAACATCAAATTCTTCAGAAGTTAATTTACCAGGCTTTAATAGTATATCTTTGTCTATAAATGTTTTACCTATGTCATGAAGCAATGCACCACTACATAATTGAATTAGCTTTCTTTTTGGGAGTTTTAAACTTATTCCTAAAACTAAAGATAAAACAGCTACATTTACAGAGTGTTGATAAGTATAATTATCCATATTTTTTATATCTACTAAAGAAATTAATAAATTTTTATTAGATAATATATTATCTAATAATTCTTCTGAGATAGTACTTATATTTTCAAAATATTTTAGTTCATGTTTTGAATAATTATTAATTGAGCATTTTTCAAAGCTATGAAGTGAAGAAACTCTTTGAATATCATTAAATGTTTCTTTAAGAATTCTAATAGCTTTTTGACGTAGTTCAGGTTTTATTATATCTTCTATTTCATAATCACTATATTCATCGATTATATATATTGAAAGTATACTTAACTGCTTGATTTTTTGTATTAAAGGTTGCGTTAATTTTACACCCTTTTTTAACAAAATCCTACCCTCGGAATCATATATAGTTTTACCTAATATAGTGTCTTTTTTTACACATTCAATTGGTATTAAACGCATGATTAGCACCTCATAATTAATATTATAATATAATATTATTCCCATAAATTCAAATAAGTATATAATTATATCAGAATATAGAAAAAAGTTTTTTGTTAAACAATTACACTTTATTATATCATATATAGGATATTTAGACAAAACTTGCAATAAAAAATGGGCGAAAAAGCACAAACTTTATCACCCATTTTTTATTTAGAAAATACTTAGGATTATTAAGTTTTATATTTTAAGTATCATTTAAATACAACTTTGTTTATATATCTAAAAGATTTTTTCTATAAGAAGAATATAAATTTCTAAGAAGTCTCATTTTATCTTCAAGTTCAATATATAATTCTGATGCTTTTGCGTAATCTTTACTTACAAATGCTATCTTAATTCTTGTAAATAAACTTTTAGTAGTATAAGTATCTTTCATTATATACATTCTTAGATCATTTATTTTCATCCAGTTAGACACATCTAAGTCTAAAGCTTTATCTAATGAATGAAGTGATGAAAATGATCTTATTTCATTAATGTAATTATTAATTATTCTGTGAATAATTTCAGTAGTCCATCTTTGTAATATAGCTAATTTAAAGCTATTTATTATTTCTGATGTCATTACATTATTTTTCTTTAATATTTCAACTTTTTCAGGGTATTTATCTAATTGTGATAAATTTTCATAAATAGTTGCAGGAGCTATACCAAAGAATTTATTTCTTTCATCTTCTGAGAAGTCTTCAAATACATCTGCTTCACTTCTATAAGCTCTTTCTTTTTCAAGATAATCGGCATCTTCACCTGGTTTCTTTGATAATTCAGCAAGTAATTCATCTTCTGTTTTGTTTACAGCATATAATATACCATCTAGCATTGACATATAAGAAACTGCCATTGTAATATAAGTATTCGAATGTGGATTTGGAGATCTAAGCTCAAATCTAGTAGCTAAAGGAGAATCTAAATCCCTAATTAATCCAACTAAGATAGATCTATTTCTTGATGGATTTTCAGGACTCTTACCAAGTGAAGTTACTATACATACTGGTGCTTCAAATCCGGGTTTTAATCTCTTAAGTGAATTATTTGTTGAAGAAATAAATGGATTCATAACTTCATAGTTTTTAAGAATTCCCATTATAGCCCCATATCCTATTACACTTAAGAAGTGATTTTTAGGACCATTAAATATGTTTATTATTTTTCCGTTCTTTAATTTTAAACTAATACTTAAATGAGTATGCATTCCAGATCCAGCTACTTCTTCTATTGGTTTAGCCATGAATGTTACTTCAAGACCATTTCTTCTGAAAGTTTCTTGAGCTAATATTCTTACAAATAACTCATTATCAGCAGATTGAAGTGCATCTGAATACTTCCAATCTATTTCTATTTGTTCCATAACATGATCAAAATTACCAGATGAATTTAATTTAGCTCTTACTCCACCAACCTCTTTATGACCCATCTCAGGTTCAAAATCATATTTTTCCATTAAAAGAAGTGTTTCTTCAAGTGCTGTTCTAACAGCTCCTTTTGTTCTAGTCCAATAATGTTCATGTAGTACTTGAGACGTTGATAATTCTTCTACTTCAGCATTTTCATTAGGTGTTTTAACCCAAAATTCTAATTCAGTGGCAGAAGTAACGATTATATCATCTATATCATCAGGGGTAATATCATAAATATTTAAAAGTTCAGGTTTGTTTTTAAATAAGTTAGATAGAGTGTCCTTAACAGCAGAGACAGATGCTTTAAGAATGTGTCTAGAATCAACAGGTTTGTTATCATGGTATAAGAAGCATGGTATTCTTAATGTACCTACAGGTCTGTTAGTCTCATGGTCTATAAAGTTAAAGTTATAATCAACAAACCACTTGCTATCTAGATCAGTAATCATATCAACTTTAGCATTGTTCAATGTAGCAATACCAGGCAATACTACTGAAGAACCATCTGTTTGAACAGCAATTCCGTTTAAGTATGAATCTATATTTTCTAAGAAAAGCTTAACTGGAATTTTTTCATCAGTATCATTACCAGATAAATCAATACCAACAAATGAGACGAACTTAATTTGGCTATTTTCATTTAATATTGCATTTAGATCTTTAGCGTTATGATTCTCTTTTTTAATAACATAAAGTAAATTATTCATATAATAAGCAGTTACAGATAATTCTGTAAGTTGCTATTCACATCCTTTCGCAATTTAGAGTTAATTTTGATATATATCGAACAAACAATAAATAAAACATAAAAATATTCGTATTTATTAATTATAAAAATTCTATTACAAGTATACTATACTGTCAATATATTTAAAGCTAAATTTTTAATTTAATAATTATAGTATAATTGTAAATAGAATATGGAATAAAATTATACATAAAAAATAATTCAATATAGATTTATTTTTAATAAAGTAATAAAATGTTTATTAGATAATATAGGAAAATTGGAGTGTGAACACTTTGGAGAAAAAAAATAGGCCTATAGGATTTTTTGATTCAGGGGTAGGCGGATTAAGTGTAATGAAAGAAGCTATTCGTTTAATGCCAAATGAAAATTATATATATTTTGGAGATTCTAAAAATGCACCTTATGGAATTAAAACTGTTGAAGAAGTTAAAACTCTTACAGTTGATGCAGTAGAATTATTATTAGAGAAAAATGTAAAGGCAATAGTAGTTGCTTGTAATACTGCAACTAGTGCTGCAATAGATTTAGTTAGAAGTAAATATAAAAATATTCCTATAATAGGTATAGAACCAGCATTAAAATTAGCAACTAAGTACAATAGAAAAGGCAACATAATAATAATGGCTACACCTATGACTTTAAAGGAAAAAAAATTTAAATCTTTAATGGAAAAATACGGTGAAGATTATGATATAGTATCATTACCATGTGCTAAATTAGTTGAATTTATAGAGCATGGTATACTAAGTGGAGAAGAATTAGAAGAATACTTAAAAGAAAAGTTTAATCCATATAAAAATAATGATATAGGTGTAGTTGTTTTAGGATGTACTCATTATCCGTTTATAAAAGAAACATTATATAAAGTAATTGATAAAGATATACCTATAATAGATGGTGGACTTGGTACTTCTCAAGAATTAAGAAGAAGGTTAGGAGAAAAGAATTTATTGAATACTGAAGAGAAACAAGGTAGTATAACTATAATAAATTCAAATGGAAGCGAAAAGACCATAGAACTTTCTAAAAAATTAATAGAAATTTCTTAATTAGCATATAAATGAATTTATGCAAATATTTTAGCTAATAATATATGTTATGAAATTGCACTAAGTGAAAATATATATTTATATTATATAAATATATGAAATATATTAAATATCGTAATGTTTGAAAGGAGAATTTTTATGGCAAATCCAATTGTTACAATAAAGATGAAAAATGGAGGAACAATAAAAGCTGAATTATATCCAGAAATAGCTCCAAATACAGTTAAGAATTTTATTGATTTAATTAATAGAGGATTTTATGATGGATTAATATTCCATAGAGTAATACCAGGTTTTATGATACAAGGCGGTTGTCCAGAAGGTACAGGAATGGGTGGCCCAGGATATGGTATAAAGGGTGAATTCACATCTAATGGATTCAAAAATGATTTAAAACATAGCAAAGGTGTATTATCTATGGCAAGAGCTATGCATCCAGATTCAGCAGGAAGCCAATTCTTCCTTATGGTTGCAAATGCGCCTCATTTAGATGGTCAATATGCATCATTTGGTAAAGTTATTGAAGGAATTGAAATTGCAGATGAAATAGTTGCAGCAAAAAGAGATATGCAAGACAGACCTTATGAAGATCAAGTTATTGAAAAGATGACTGTTGATACTCAAGGTGAAACATATGGAGAACCAGAAATAATTGAAGAATAGTTTATAAAATAAAAAAGTTTTAGTTTAAATATGTGTTGATATATGTAATTAAATTTATTGATTTATACATGTATCAACACTTTACTAAAATGTAGCCAAATTTATATATAAGTGAAGGCGGTGATATTATGATTCCTAATATTAAGTGCATATTAGCATACGGATTAGAGGATAATGAAATTAATAAAATAAAACAACGCTATGGAAAAGTTATAAAAATTAACAAGGACATGGGCAATGTTAAGATAAAAGATTTAATATCAGGCTTAGAACAAGTAGAAGAACCAGAAGATATGCTGGAAGAAAAGATGATAATATTTAATAAATTTGCAGAAGGTGAATTAAAGGGCGCGATAAAATATATAAGAGGATTTACAAGTGATGGAGTACTAGCTGTAACTACGCCAGTTTCTTGTAATTGGTCACTTAAATATTTATTGGAACACTTAATTGAAGAAAGAGAATGGCATAAAGCGGAACAAAAGGGGAGAGAATAACGTGAGCCGTGTAGGAGAAAAAATAAAACAAGCAAGAGAAAAGAATGGATTATCAGCGAAGGTATTAGGTAAAAAGCTCGGTGTAGCAGAAAAGTATATAAATGACATTGAATTAGGAAGAAAAGTAGCTAATGAAGCATTTATAGAAAGAGTATCTAAATTCTTAAAAACTGATTTGAATGATATAAATATGGTTGTTACTGATGAAGAATTGATGAAAGAAAAAGAAACTTTAAAAAAATCAGTTAATACTAATGTAGAAAAATCAGAAGTATGGACTGATGCATTTGCTTCAGTCATAAAAAATGTACCTATATACAATTATTCATTATCTAACACTAAAGGTACAAGAGAATTAACTGTTCATTCTAATAAAGTTGAAGGATATCCACAAGATAAGGTACTTTATCTTCAAATAGAAAACGATGATATGTCTGGATTTAGAATTTTAAAGGGAGATTTAGCTTTTGCACATATGGTTAAAGAATTTAGCAATAATGGTATTTTCTTAATTGATCATAAAGGTGAGAGAAAGATAAGACAAATAAGAAGTCTTGGAAATTCCAAAGTTCTATTAATTAGCAATGGTGGTAGTTTACTTACAGAAACAACTGAAATAAAAGAGATAAATATAATTGCAAAATTAGAAAGAATAGAAATAAAACTGTAGTTTTATTAAGTAGCTATATACGTAAAAGTATATAACTACTTTTTTTTAGTCAATTAATAAATTTATAGGCATAAACTTATTATATAAAAATAGTTGGGGTTGATTAAAATAGAAATTACAGAATCTAACAGAATATCATCTAAACTTGATGCTGCTATTGGATTGTTAACTAATGTACCACAAGATATATTAAATAGAATAAATACAAAATTTTTTTCGGGAGAATTGGGTGAAGTAATTGAGCTTGTTATTTTATATAGAGATACAGCTGAAAATGTAGCAGTATTAGCTAAAGAATTAGAGGGTGAATTTCAAGATTTAGGATTTAACTTTGGACTAATTAATTTGCCACTAAAAAATTTAGTTAAATTGGCAACAAGTAATAGCATTCAGTATATAGAGTTACCAAAGAACTTATATGCAGCAGACAGTGAAGGAAATAGAGCAACTTGTGTGCCTCAAGCTGTATCAACTTATGAAGTATATGGAAAAGGTACATTAGTAGGATTTGTTGATTCAGGAATAGATTATATGCATCCAGCATTTATGGATTCTAATGGTAAGACTAGAATAGAATATATATATGATTTAAGTTTTGAAAAAAAAATTTATGACAAAGAATTAATAAACAAAGCTATAGAATCAACTGATCCATATTCAATTGTTCCGGTTTTAGATAATACAGGTCACGGAACTCATGTTGCAGGAATAGCTTGTGGTGGTGGCAATATTAGCGATATATATAAAGGTGCAGCACCAGAATCATCTATAGCTATGGTAAAAGCAGCAAGAGGTACTTGGATATTAAGTTCTCAAATAATGCAAGGAATAAAATTTTTAATAGACAAAAGTAAAGAAACTAATATGCCTTTAGTTATTAATCTTAGCTTGAGCACTAATAATGGAGCACATAATGGAAGTAGTTTATTAGAACAATATATTAGTACAGTATCTAATTTAGAAAGAGTAACTATAGTTATAGCAGCAGGAAATGAAGGTGATGCAGCACACTATACAGGTGGTGAATTAGAAGAAATTCAAACTAAAGCTTTCAATATTGCCAGTGATGAAAGCACTGTGGTTATAAATTTATATAAATCAATACTTCCAGATATATCTTTAAATGTAATATCACCAACTGGTCAAAGTAGTGGAAATATAAATATGCAAGAAGGATACTTTCATGGAGGTATAGGGCGTGATAGGTATGATATATACGTATCTGGACCAAAACCATTTGAATTGAATAGTGAAATTCAAATAATAATATCTTCTATAGCATCAGATTATTTAATTCCTGGTGTGTGGAAAATACAAATTACTACTAGTAATAACTATAAGGGATCATTTTCAATGTGGCTTCCAATATCTGAAGGGTTAAATCCTCAAACTAAATTTTTAGAGCCTATAAATTATAATACATTAGGAATACCAGCAACTGTAGAAAATATTATAGCTGTAGGAAGTTATAATTCACTTACGAATACATTATCTTCATTTAGTGGAAGAGGAGCACAAGTTCAAAGTAATTTGATAAGACCTGATCTTGTTGCCCCAGGTGTAGGAATATTAGGTCCTGTACCAAATGGAAGTTATGATTCTAAGACAGGAACCTCAATGGCAGCACCTCAGGTATCGGGAATTTGTGCATTAATTATGGAATGGGGAATAGTAAAGGGAAATGATCCGTACTTATTTGGACAAAGATTAAAGTACTATTTGGTAAGAGGTTCTAATAGAGCAAGAACTGATATAGAATATCCAAATCCACTTTGGGGATATGGAACAATTTGTGCTTATGATACCCTTTATGATATTGAAAATACAATAAATCAAATATTATCTAGAAATTATAGAGTCAGAGATATAAGTGGTGAATTTTATGTAGGAAATTTATTTGTTAGACTTCCTAATAATTGATTATGTAATTATTTAAATAATAAGATATAGGAACTAATTGGTGCTTTATTTCATATAGTATTCGTAGGAAAAAATATTAAGGAGTTATAGTTATGGCAGATAAAGGTAGTTTAAGAATTCAGTGTTTTAGTGGGGATAATTATATCCCTGTAGATAATGCTAAAATCAGTGTAAAAGAAGGTTCTTTGAATGAAAATAATCCATCGACTATAGATTTAGTTACAAATTCAATTGGATTAACTGATCAAATAGATTTAGATGCTCCTCCTATCGAATATTCTTTAGATGAAAATAGTAATAAAATTCCTTATAGTGTTTATGATATTTTAGTTGAAAGAGATGGTTTCGAGACATTGATAATAAATGGATGTCAAATATTTTCTGAAGAGGTTGCTTATCAAAGATGTAATTTAGTTGAACGTAAAAGTGCATCAAGACAAAATGAGGTTATTAATATTCAACCCAATACTCTTAATGGAAATTTTCCACCTAAAATTCCTGAAGAAGAGGAAAAAAAATTACCACCTCCAAGTTCAGGAGTTGTATTGGCACAACCGGTAGTGCCAGAATATATAATAGTACATCAAGGAGGTCCTAATGATACCTCTGCACCTAATTATAAAGTACCATTTAAAGAGTATATAAAAAATGTTGCATCTTGTGAAATATATTCTACATGGTCTGGTAATGCAATAAGAGCAAATATATTTTGTATAATTTCATTTACTTTAAATAGAATATATACAGAATGGTATAGAGGAAAGGGAAAAAATTTCGATATTACAAGTTCTACTGCTTATGATCATGCTTTTAATTATGGAAGAAATATTTATGATACCATAAGTGTAATAGTTGATGAGATATTTTCTACTTATATTAGAAGAATGGGGAAAAAACAACCACTTTTAACACAATATTGTGATGGTAAAAGTGTGACTTGTCCAGAATGGCTAAGTCAATGGGGAAGCCAAAGTTTAGGTTCTCAAGGAAAACCACCATATGAAATATTGAAGTATTACTATGGAAGTGATATTGAGCTTGTAACAGCAGAAAAAGTTGAAGGAAGTCCAAAATCATATCCAGATTATGATTTGACTATTGGATCAGTTGGAGAACCTGTTAAAACAATACAAAATCAATTAAATAGAATATCTAGAAATTATCCTCTTATTCCTAAAGTTGCAGAAGATGGTGCATTTGGACCTAAAACTGAAGAAGCAGTTAAAGTATTTCAAGGAATCTTTAATTTACCACAAACAGGGGTAGTTGATTATGCTACTTGGTATAAGATATCAGATGTATATGTAGGAGTTACAAGAATAGCTGAACTTAGATGTGATAGCTCTAATCAAAGGATATTTGTTCCACCAATGACTATTGAGCAAGCAAATAGAGAAATTCCAAATTTTAATTACTTTGTATAGAAAAAAGGTAATGCCTCAAATTATTTGAAGCATTACTTTTTTATATTCCCTCACCATTAAAAGATGGAACAAAATCTGTTGTGTTAGTTCCTTGATCTTGTATAAAGCCATTTTTCAAACCAATATTTACGGCATAATCAATTAAACTATCATAATGCTTTGGATTTAGAGGTTTATTTATTTCAGGATAATCACAAGCTTTAAACATAGGTGTATATTGATTCATTAGGCTAATATAGATATTATCTTTGTATCTGTTAAATAGTAAATCTACAATTTTCTTTGAATCAAAAAGTAAGCCTGGAAGAAGTAAGTGTCTAACAATAACACCTTTAGTAATATGAGATGTTGAATCGAATTTAACTTCACCAGTTTGTCTTACCATTTCATCTATAATTTTTATGGCATTTATACTATAATCACTAGCTTTAGAATATTTAGTAGAATATTTATTATTGAAATATTTAAAATCAGGAAGATATACATCAATATATCCATCTAAAGCTTTAATTGTATCAAGTGAATCATAAGTGTTTGTATTATATAGTATAGGTATCTTTAATCTTTTAGATTTAGAAAGTTCTAGAGCTTCAATGATCTGTGGTACATAATGAGTTGGAGTAACTAAATTTATGTTATTAGCTCCTTTTTCTTGAAGTTCTAAAAATATGTCAGCAAGTCTTTCTATTGATATATCCATTCCTTTAAATTCTTGACTTATATCATGGTTTTGGCAAAAAACACAGTTTAAATTACAATGTGAAAAAAATACAGTACCAGAACCTTTTCCAGATGAAATAGGTGGCTCTTCCCAAAGATGTAAGGCAGCTCTTGCAACTTTAACCTTTTCAGAAGCTCTACAAAATCCCATTTCATTATTTAATCTATTAACTTTACACTCTCTATAGCAAAGAGTACATTCTTTTAACATACTTGAATATTTCATAATTATCTCCTCGATATTTAATATAAACACAATTCTAATACTGTTTATTATATCATGAGATTTTATTTAATAATTATGTTTAAATGAATGTTGATATATGCAATAAGGTAAAGTGGCATTGCAATTAGCATCCTTAAGTTTAATTACTCTGTCCATTTTACTTATATACATATTAACATTACTTTAATTCTTTTCTATGTTTAAAATAAAATATAACACTTTGTAGTATGAATACTAAACTCAATACTCCAAAAGCCGGATATAACTTTGTTATTAAATTACTAAATCCAATTTGAGATATTGGTAGGGCTATTGCTAAAATTATAAAAATGCCTTTTTTAAAGTCTATACTGAATGTTTGTTCTAATGTTTTACTTATTGAATAAACATCTGAAACTTCAGTAGAGAACATTTCAAGCCAAATAATTACTAATAATATAGCCTGTATTATGCAACCAAATCTATTTGCAACAAGAAGTAATGGAATTTCAAATTTGTATATATAAGGTTGATTTACTGTTAACATAAGATTTATTGCTAAACAAAGCAAAGTTAATCCAATAGCTCCAAGAGTAATTCCTATAAACATAGTTTTAGGTTTTTTCATTTGATTGCTGAGAGGAACTAGTACACCAGTACAACAAAGTGTATTATAACCAGCATATAATATAGTTGATACAGCAAGTCCGCTCTTAACAGGTTTAAATTGTCTCATGCTCTCTAAAGAGACGACATCTCTAGAAAATACAAAGTATAAAATAGTAATCAATGTTATTGTGCAAATTAAAGATGGAACAATAAATGAATTTACTGCAATTAATCCATCAGTATCTCTTAATAAGAAAAATACAGCTATACAAATCATTATTATTGATCCAACTAATTTAGGAATTCCAAAAAATTGATTTATAAGAGCACCACTACCAGCTAAAATTATAGAGGCACTTGAAATAAGATATAAAGTAGTTATAAAACCTGTAAATTTGCCCAAATAATTAGGGCTTATTACATTAATCAAATCACTATAAGAATTTAACTCATAATGAATGCTTATTTTGGCAATTATACATCCAATTACAATATAAAATATTCCACAGACTATAATGCCAAAAAAACTTTTTAGTCCAAAAGATGTAAAAAATTCAGTGATTTCTTTTCCTGAAGCTAATCCAGCTCCAACAATAGTACCTATGAAAACTACTGCAACTTGAAATATATTAACAAAACTCTTCTTCAATTCAAATTCTCCTTAACAATATTTTCACTAATAAGTATATAATGTAAACTTATCTTTTATTCTTAAATTACTCGTATAACACTACATTTCTTAGGAAAAATAAATAAAGAGCTAAATAAAGGAGGTATTTAATTTTGAAAAAGATAATTTTAATAATAATGTCTATGATGATGATTTTTATATCCATAGGATGCAGTAATCAAACTTCAAATAATGAAAAGATAGATTTATATGATAGCAAGAAAGCTATTGAAACTGCTCAAAAATACTTAATGGAGATACAAAATGAAAATTTTGAGGAAGCAAAAAAATTTTGTACTAAAGATTTTGCTTCAGCTTCAAAGATAAATGATTTAGGAAATTCTAAAATACAAGTATTTAAAACAAATAAGAGCGTAGATGGTGGAGATAAGATGTCTATAATATTTGATGTGCTTAGAGGCGAAGACTATTCTCCTAATAATAATTTAGATAAATACAACATAGACGTTATAAAAGAAAATGATGAATACAAAATAAATAATTTAAGCGCTAGTGAAGAATCAGAAGTGTATGAAAGAGAAAGTGAACTAAGATTGCAAACTTCAGGAGCAGGAGAAAGTAAGCTTATTTTAAAACTTTCAGATATTCCTAAACAGGTATATAATAAAGGAGATAATCCATTAGAAAGAGTAGATATTCCAAGTGATAAGTTTTCTAGTTGTGGTTTAAGTTATTCTAGCAATAAGGTAGCATACTCAACAACTAATGGAAAAGATAGTTTTATTGGAATATTATACATAAAAGATGATAAGTCAGTTACTACAATAGGAAGTAATCAAGACGATACTAAAAATAAATCTGATAATAAAAGTAATGCAATAGAAAAAGTTCAAACTGATAAAGTTATGAATTTTGGGATATTAAATGATTGCCAAATAGAAAGAATAGTATTTAGTGCAGCCGAAGATAATTTGGTAGTGTCTTATAAGAATTCTAATGAGGGAACAGGACTAAAAATATTTAATGTAGAAAGTGGAAAAGAATCATCATTAGATATAAAAAGTAAATTTCCAACAGACAAATATAATGTAAGGGTTATGTTTGTTAATGAAGAAGAGATTACTGTTAGAGTCACATTATTAGAAGGAGTTTCTGAAAAAAAAGAAGACTTAACAGGAATGTATGTAATAAATATAAATAAGTCTACAATAGATAAAAAGTAGAGTATATTTTTTAAGGAATAATTTGATATTATAGTATAATGCCACCACGTCATTATACTATAATACAAATACATTAAAAAATATCTTATAAATGTGTATAGATGAAATTTAGGAGGCAAAATGAATAATTCTTGGAATGGAAAGAGATATCATAGTTTAAATTATTTTTTGAGAGAAAAATTTGGAGAAAAGGTATTTAAAATATCTTTAGATGGTGGCTTTTCATGTCCTAATAGAGACGGAAAAGTAAGCAAAGGTGGATGCGTATTCTGTAGTGCCAGAGGCTCTGGAGATTATGCAGGAAGTAGGAATTTTTCTATTACTAATCAATTTAATAATGTAAAAACTATGATGGCTAACAAATGGAAAAGTGGTAAGTATATAGCATACTTTCAAGCATACACAAATACATATGCTCCAGTAGATGAGCTAAGGAAAAAGTATGAAGAAGCTATAAATCAAGAAGGTGTTGTAGCATTATCAATAGCAACTAGACCAGATTGCTTAGACGATGAAGTATTAGATTTAATAGAAGAACTAAGTAAGAAATTATATGTATGGGTTGAACTTGGTCTACAAACTATAAATGATGATGTAGCTAAGAAAATAAATAGAGGATATGATTTAAAAGTATTTGATGATGCAATGGCTAGACTTAAGGAAAGAAATATAGATGTTGTTGTACATTCTATATTAGGATTGCCTGGTGAAAGTCAAGATGATATGTTAAAAACTATAGATTATATTGCTCATTCTGGAGCTCAGGGAATTAAGCTTCATTTATTGCATTTAATGAAAGATACTAAAATGGTTGAGTTATATGAAAATGGTGAGTTGCAATTCTTATCACAAGAAGAGTATATAAAATTAATTTGCAGGGCAGTTTCTATGTTACCTAAAGAAATGGTGGTACACAGATTAACTGGTGATGCACCTAGGGATTTACTTATAGGTCCTATGTGGAGTTTAAAAAAGTGGGAAGTATTAAATTCAATAGATAAAACATTAGAAGATAATGATATATATCAGGGCAAGAATTTTGATATGGGGGATATTTAAATGAAAGTAGATGTTGTAATTTCAGCAGATTACATAACTGATGATATTGTAAAAGATAAGGTTGTTGTTGTAATAGATATGTTTAGAGCAACTTCAGTTATAACAACTGCAATTAATAATGGATGTCAAAAAGTTATACCATATTTAACTGTAGAAGAAACACTTGAAGAAGCCAAGAAATATGATAAGAGTGAAGTTATATTAGGTGGAGAAAGAAGAGCCGTTAAAATAGAAGGCTTTGATTTAAGTAATTCACCATTAGAATATACAGAAGAAGTGGTTAAAAATAAAACAGTTTTAATGACCACTACCAATGGAACTAGAGCATTAACTAAATGTTTACCAGGCAAAAAGATTATTATAGCAGCAATGATAAATGCAGAAGCTGTAGCTAAAAAATTATTAGAACTTAATGATGATATTGTCATAGTTAATGCAGGAACTAATGGAGAATTCTCTATGGATGATTATATTTGTGGAGGATATATAATTAATACTATGTTAAAAGAAAAAAGCAATATAGAACTTACAGATATAGCTAAGACTTCAAATATGATTTATGAAAGCAACAAAGATATTATAAATTATGTTAAAGAAGCTAGACATTATTCAGTTATGAGATCTTTAAAATTAGATAATGATATAGAATATTGCATAAAGAAAAGCATAATAGATGTGGTTCCGATTTATGATGGAGATAAGATAATTAAACCCAATGTCATTTGTTAACTAAATGACATTGGTATATTTACTTATTATTTTTTTTAATGTAAATTAAAGCATTAAATCTGATAACTTTCAATAAAGTTAATATGGTCTAATGCTTTAATTGTATGAAAACTTATTTGATTTGTAGGGTACTTAAATTTCATCAGTTCAAAGAACTTTTGTTTATTCATTTGTCCTTGTGTGTACGCATCTATATAGTCATATATGGTATCATCAGCCATTGGCCCAATCACTATATCGTAAGTATGTGTTTCTCCACTACGACAACCTACTACAAAATCCAGCCATTCTTCATTGTATTCGTTAAATTTCTTTATATTCAAAGATTCAGAGTCCCTAAGCTCATACAGATTTACTATGGAAGTATTGAACTTACTAGACCACTTCTCTGCTTGTTCTTTAATTTCGGTGCAGTAAAAGCCCCAAGAGAAATCTTTAGTAAATCTATGTTTACGAATTTCAGGAAATTCAATTTTCATATAGCTACCATGGTATATTATTTTACGTTCCATATACTCACTCCCTTTTTTTTATTATAACAAAATAAGTGTAGTATTATAAGCTCTGTATTATGACTAGATATTTAAACATTAAAAAAGAAATATATTATTATAGATGCTAGTCCGAGTACTGTAGCTAAATTACTTGGTAACTGATTATAATAGCTAAATACACTTATTGCATAGCAAATGCAAAAAGCTAATAAAAACATAGTTTTAAAAATTAGCTTATTAGCTGTTTTAGAATTCCTTGCTAAAGCTAAATAGACTTTTTTTAATTGCAAAAAAAGTGCCCATATAAATGATATAAAAAAAAATATAATTACTAAGAATCCTAAAAAATCTCTCTTTATTAAAAATTCCATAGAACCCCTCTTTCTTTAATTTATTATTTCTGAGTGAGGTCATATATAGTATAACTCAATAAATTTAAAAAAGGTGTAAATAAATGTTTATTTTTATAACAAAAATGAGCTGCTATAAAATTAACTTTTTAAGTTAGTTTCATAGCAGCCTTTTTTTGATACATTCTCTTATAGTTTTGTTTTATCAAATACTTGGAATATGAAGAATTTTAAATAGTAACTTTCATCTGAATTCCAAAGTATTGGATGATCACAAGATTGAGTTCTAAATTCTACTTGTCTTATAAGTTTATTAGCATCTTGGCAAGCTTCTACAATAGTTTTCTTTAAAAGTTCTTCATTCATGTAATGAGAACAAGAGCAAGTTATAAAATAACCACCATGTTTAACTAATTTTAAACCTCTTAAGTTAATTTCCTTATATCCTCTTTTTGCTGCATTAATAGTATTTCTAGACTTTGTAAATGCAGGAGGATCAAGTATTACAACGTCAAATTTCTTCTCTTCTCTTGACCATGCAGGAAGAACATCGAAAGCATTATGACATTCAAATTTAACTGTGTCTTGAAGATTATTTAATTCGGCATTTTTATTAGCACAGTCTATGGCATGCTGAGAAACATCTATTCCAAGAACTGATTTTGCACCAGCAATACCAGCATTTAAAGCAAAAGAACCAGTATGAGTAAAGCAATCTAATACGTCTTTATCTTTACATATTCTATGAATAGCAGCTCTATTTTCTTTTTGATCTAAGAAGAATCCAGTCTTTTGACCATTTGCTAGATCAACTATGTACTTAACTCCATTTTCAACAATTTCAACATTAGTATCAAAAGGTTCAGTTAAAAATCCCCTAGTTTGTTCTAAACCTTCTATTTCTCTAGTTGCTATGTCACTTCTTTCATAGACACCTTTAGCATTATATTCATTAACTAATACTTTAACAATTAAATCCTTATATTGCTCCATCCCAAGTGTAGAAATTTGAATTACATAATAATCTTCAAATTTATCAACTGTTAATCCAGGAAGAAAATCAGCTTCTCCAAATATCATTCTACAAGATGAATCATCAATGATACTTCTTCTATATTCAAAAGCTGTTTTAAATCTGCTTTTGAAGAATTCCTCATCTATATTTTCATTTATATCTCTTGACATTATTCTGATAGTTATTTTACTTTTATCATTTATGTAACCTTTACCGATAAAGTAACCCTTATGATTATATACCTCTACGATATCACCATTTTCATATTCACCATCATATTTATTTATTTCATCAGTATAAACCCAAGGACGACCTTGTTCAGCTTTACCGCTACGTCCCTTATGTAAATAAAATTTACTTGCCATATTAAAAAGACCCCTTCCAAAATAATTATTATATGATTATAACATAATAGTCTAATTAGTATTTAATTATTTTAAGATGCTTTAGTATAGTGTTGATATATGCATAAGTAAAGTGGACTAAGTAATTGAACTTAGGAATACTAAAATGAGTATAGTCC
>NZ_JAMQHY010000004.1:38758-79162 GCF_023845705.1 Clostridium sp. ZBS15 | reverse complement strand
ACCTATTGCATATATCAACAGATATTTAAACATAGTAAATTAGTTTAGTTCCTTTATTAAATCATTTATTTTTTCTGAACACTTTCTTCCTTTGCAACATCCTGATCCTGCACCGGTTGCTTTTTGAACTTCTTCGTAAGTTGATGCACCATTTACTATAGCTTCTTTAATTTTTGCTCTAGTTATACTTTTACAAGTGCAAGTCTTTGTTATTTTATCTAAAATATCTTTATTTAAATTGTTATCCATATATATTTTCTCCTTATATGCTTTAAATTCTTATTTATTAAATTAAAACATCTTAATTTAAATGAGTCAATATTAAATAATAATTATTATCCATTAAATCAATAAATACTAAGTAAATATTTTACTATGATTTATAAAAACAGCTAGTTAAGTAAGTATTAGAAAACTAATATATAATTAAAATAAAATATTATATTTAAGTTGTAAAACTATTATAAATATGGATCTAATTGGTTAAAGGGATGTTAATGCATCTCTTTTTATTTAATTTTTTGCAATTTAAATTATATGTTTATTAAGTAAATAAGCTATAAAATATTAAAAGATATGAATAGTTTATATAAAACTATAAAATTTATCATAATTAATGATAATGATTACAGTAGCATGTCTTTTTTTATAAAAACCTATATGTTATAATTTTCTATATATATAAAATTAATCAAACATATCAAAAAAATTAAAAATTTAGGAGGCAAAAATTTAATGTTTAGACGTTTTAAAAACAAAAAATTCTTATCGTCAATAGTAGCGTCAATGATGGTATTTACTTTATTTACACCAATGACAGTAAAAGCAGATACTAAAACTGATACTAATAATGAAGTAGTTGACTTAACTGAAAACAAGACAACTAGTTCTAGTAAAGAAGCTCTTTTAGCCAAAGATGGTAACGTTAACTTGCAAATTTTAACAACTACAGATACTCATGGTAGATTCTTACCGTATGATTATGCTGTAAATGTTGCGGACAACTCAGGAAGCCTTGCACAAATATCAACAGCAGTTAATGAATTAAAAGCTAAAAATCCTAATAACACAATTGTTGTTGATGCAGGAGACATTATCCAAGATAACTCAGAATCATTATTTATAAATGAGTCAAGTAATCCAATGATAGCTGCAATGAATAAAATAGGCTATGATACTTTTACTTTAGGAAATCATGAATTTAATTATGGAATACCAGCATTAAAAAATATAATGAAACAATTTAATGGTACTGTACTAGGTGGAAATGTATATGATACCGATGGTAAAACAAGAATTGCAGCACCATATGCAATAGTTGAAAGAAGTGGAGTTAAAGTTGGAATAATAGGTATGGTAACACCTAATATTACTAAATGGGATTCTGCTAATTTAAAGGGTTATAAAGTTACTAATCCAGTAGACGAAACTAAGGCTGCAATTGCAGAACTTAAAAAGAAAAATGTAAATACAATAATTGCTGTTGATCATATTGGAGAAACTCAAGAATATGGTACAGATGGATCAAGTGCTATTGAAATATTAGAACAATGTCCAGAAATAACAGCTTTTGTAGCAGCACATTTCCATGTAAAAATAGCTGGTGATTATTATTATGATCATAAAATATACTCTTTAAATCCTAGTGATAATAAGGTTAAAGCAATAACAAAAGACGGAACTATCACTGAAGCAACTATAGCTGATTATAATAAAGCAAAAACTAATGGAACAGTAATAGTTGAAGCTTATAAATGGGCTAAAACTCTTGGTCAAATTAATATTAACTTAACTAAAAATTCTAAAGGTGAATATGTAGTTGCAGATAAATCAAAAGATATCACTACAGCTCTTTATGATATGGCACCTAAGAATGGAACAGCTGTACAAGTTAATAATGAAATCGCAAAGTCATTAGAAAGTTATAATAAAAGAGCAATTGATGATGCTAATACACCTATTGGTACTTTAAAAGGTGGTAATTTAACACCTGCAAATGAAGTTAAGGGAATAGATCAAGCTAAAATTCAGCCTACTCCAATGCTTAGTTTAATAAATGAAGTTCAAATGTATTATGGAGAAAAGGTAGCAAATCATAAAATAGATGTTTCATCTGCTGCAGTATTTAAAGATGGACAAAATATATTAGAAGGACCAATAAAGAAGTGTGATACTGCTAATATATATAAATTTGACAATACATTATATGCCCTTAAGATAACAGGAAGTCAACTTAAGAAATATATGGAATGGTCTTTTTCTTATTACAATAAGTACAATCCTGGAGATTTAACAGTTTCATTTAATCCAAATACACCAGGATATAATTTTGATATGTTTGCTGGCATAAAATATAATGTAGATATATCAAAAGATGCTGGAAATAGAATAGTTAATTTAACTAGAATGGATGGAAGCAAAATAAATGATTCAGATGAACTTTATTTAACAGTTAATAACTATAGAGGAGCAACTCAATTATTAACTCCTGGTGTTATCTTTAAAGAAGGTGAACAACTTCCAACACTTGTAGGAAAATCAGAAGAAACAGCAGGTTTAGGTGAAGGAAGAATAAGAGAGTTAATTGGAGAATATATTAAAGATGTTAAAGGTGGAACTATAACTCCTAGATGTGATAATAACTGGAGTATTATAGGTAACAATTGGGATAAAGAACAAAGAAAAGCAGCAGTTAAATGTATTAATAATGGAAGCTTAACTTTATCTGGCGTTGCAGAAGAACAAACATCTTCTAATGCAAAATCTGTAACTTGGGATGACGTAAAAGGCAAATAAAATAGAATTTATTTTAAGTAAAATTTCAGTAGAGTTTTTAAACACATACTTAAGATAGAGCTAAAATAAAAACATTGTAAAGTCATAGAGATACTGTAAGTTACTCCCTATGACTTTACTTGATTTTAAACATAATATTTTTTACAGTAGGAGTAATTATGAAAAAAATAGATAGAAACAAATATGCATGCATAATTATATTAGCAATAATGGTATTAGGGTTATTCACATTTTCAACTATACAAGCTAATAAACAAGAACTTAATATTAATAAAAATTATTCCTTTGCAAAAGCAAGAGTGGATAAAATAACTTATGATAATATATATGAATTAGATGATGAAAGCAAAAATGTATTAGAAACTAAGCAAGAATTTGAAATTACAATACTTGATGGTGAACATGTAGGAGAAAAATATAAAATAAGAAATACAATAGAATCTATAGATATGCATCGAATAATTGTTAGTGAAGATGATGAAATAGTAATAAACTATACTGTTTCAAATGAAGGTCAAATAAATTCAATACATTTATATGAGATGGTTAGAGAAAATTACTTATATCTTCTAATCGGAATATTTATGTTTTCTGTAATTTTAATTTGTGGTAAGAAGGGAGCTAAATCTATATTAACTTTGATTTTTACAAGTTTCATGATAATAAAAGTTTTACTTCCAATATTAATAAGTGGATTTAATCCACTAATAGCAACCCTAGTAGTTTGTATTTTAACGGTGGCATCCTCTTTATTTTTTATAAATGGAATAAATAAAAAAACAATAATCTCAATAATTGGAACAATTGGTGGAATTGTAATTGCAACTATTATGGCGATTATTATAGGAAATATGTGTAAAATAACAGGCCTTGCAGAAACTGAATCACAAATGATTGCATATTCTAATTCTAGTTTAGGTCTTAATTTTAAACATATAATGTTTTCAGCAATTATAATTGGTTCTTTAGGCGCTGTTATGGATGTTAGTGTTTCAATTACTTCTGCCATGGATGAAGTATTACAAATAAAAAACAATATAAGTAAAAAAGATTTTATAAAAAGTGGTATGAATATTGGTAAAGATATTATAGGGGCTATGTCTAATACTTTAATTCTAGCTTATGCAGGCGGAGCCTTTAGCTTAATATTTTTACTTGCTGCTCAAAAAATGACGTATACTAATATTATTAATATGGAAATAATATCTACAGAAATAATAACAGCTTTTGCAGGAAGTCTTGGTCTTGTTTGGACTGTGCCAATTACGGTATTTGCAATGGCTACTTTAGTTTTTAGAAATAATAAATAAAATAAAATTAAACCTATGAAATAGAAAAAAATGTGAATAGTGAGAGTAATAATGTAAATAATAATAATATGCATAAACAGAATTCTCAATATGTAATTAATGATTTACATAATAAAGGTGATTAGCTATTAATATGTAGATTAGTGAAGTTAAATAGAATATTTTTAGTTCTTGTAAATAAATTTAAAAGAAATAGAGTATAAAATTGTAAAAATATCAATAATTAATTTAAATATTTACAGTAGCTTTAAGACCATGAATTGACATTTAAAAATTGTTAATATATAATGTTACAATAAAAAGAAAAGACTTTGATTAGGAAAAGTAACTTAGACTTAACTTTTAGAGAATAGCTGGTTGGTGCAAAGCTATAGGGAAGCTAAGAGAAGATCACCTAGGAGTTGGAAACTGAAAGGCATTTATGTTTATTAAGTTGTCACGTGGCCTGCGTTAAGGGATAGAGTATGTAAGTACTTGAACTAAACACTATTAATAAAGTGTTAGCCTTAGGTGGTTTGCGATTTTAACTTCGTCCTGTGGGATGGAGTTTTTTTTATATTAAATTTTAAAAAGTAATAATGAAAAAGTACTAATTATGAAAGGGGAAAATAAAATGTATAAAAAAGTTGATTCTTCAAGAAGTTTTGTAAATATGGAACAAGATGTAGCAAAACTATGGAATGAAAAAAACATTATAAAAAAGAGTTTTGACTCAAATCAAGATGGTGAATATTTTACTTTTTATGATGGCCCTCCAACAGCAAACGGAAAGCCACATGTTGGTCATATATTAACAAGAGTTATGAAAGATATAATCCCAAGATATAAAGTTATGAAGGGTTATAAAGTAATAAGAAAAGCAGGTTGGGATACTCATGGTCTTCCAGTTGAACTTGAAATAGAAAAGAAACTTGGTATTTCAGGAAAAGGACAAATCGAAGAATATGGTGTAGAGAAATTCGTTAAGGAATGTAAAGAAAGCGTATTTACATATGTTAGCATGTGGGAAAAGATGACTGAACAAATTGGTTATTGGGTTGATATGGAGCATCCATATGTAACTTACCACAATCCATATATTGAATCAGTATGGTGGGCTTTAAAACAAATGTGGGATAAAGAACTTTTATACGAAGGACATAAGGTAATGCCTTATTGCCCAAGATGTGGAACAGCTCTTTCATCTCATGAAGTTGCTCAAGGATATAAAGATGTTAAGGACTTAACTGCTATTGCTAAGTTCAAAGTAGTAGGAGAAGAAAACAAGTTTATATTAGCTTGGACAACAACTCCATGGACATTACCATCAAATTTAGCTCTTTGTATAAATAAAGCTTACACATATATAGAAGCAAAAGTGGAAGAAGAAGTTTATGTATTAGCTAAAGATTTAGCTGATAAAGTTCTTGGAGAAGATTACGAAATAATAAGAGAATTCAAGGGAACAGAACTTCTTGGAACTAAATATGAACAATTAATGCCTTTTGGTAAAGTTGAAGGAAAAGCTTTTGAAGTAATTCATGGCGATTATGTAACATTAACAGATGGTACTGGTATAGTTCATATAGCACCAGCTTATGGTGAAGACGATAGTTTAGTTGCTAAAGCAAATGGAATAGCTTTTATCAATTTAGTTGATAAAGAAGGTAAATTCGTAGAAGAAGTTACTCCATGGGCAGGTAAATTTGTTAAGAAGTGTGATGATAGTATTTGCAAATGGCTTGAAGAAAATAATAAGTTATTTAAAACTGCAAGACATCTTCACTCATATCCACATTGTTGGAGATGTGACACACCACTTCTTTACTATCCAAAAGAAAGTTGGTTTGTAAGAATGACATCTCTAAGAGATAAACTTTTAGAGAATAATAACAAGATTAATTGGTGCCCTGATAACATTAGAACAGGTAGATTTGGTAAGTTCTTAGAAAATGTTATTGACTGGGGTATTTCAAGAGATAGATATTGGGGAACTCCACTTCCGATTTGGGAATGTGAATGCGGACACAAAGAATGTATAGGAAGCATTGCAGAACTTAAGGAAAAAGGAATTAATGTACCAGAAGATATAGAACTTCATAAACCTTATATAGACAATGTACATTTAAAATGTGCTCATTGTGGTAAGGAAATGAAGAGAACTAAGGAAGTTATTGACTGTTGGTTTGATTCAGGATCAATGCCATTTGCTCAATTACACTATCCGTTTGAAAATAAAGAATTATTTGAACAAAACTATCCAGCTCAATTTATATCAGAAGCTGTTGACCAAACAAGAGGTTGGTTCTATACATTACTAGCAATTTCAACTGCTGTATTTGATAGAAATCCATTTGAAAATTGTATTGTTTTAGGTCATGTTCTTGATAAGAAGGGCTTAAAGATGTCAAAATCTAAGGGTAATGTTGTAGATCCTTTTGAAGTTTTATCTTCTCAAGGTGCAGATGCTACAAGATGGCATTTCTATACTGCAAGTGCTCCATGGCTTCCAACTAGATTCTCAACTGATGATGTAGGAGAATCTCAAAGAAAGTTTTTAAGCACTTTATGGAATGTATATTCATTCTATGTGTTATATGCAGATATAGATTCATTCAATCCATTAGAATATGCTGACTTTAAGTCTGAAAATGTAATGGATAAGTGGATAATGTCTAAGTTAAATACATTAATTAAAACTGTTGATGAGAAGTTAAATTCTTATGATATAACTGCAGCAGCATTAAGTATTGAAGAATTTACTGATGAATTATCTAACTGGTATGTAAGAAGAAATAGATCTAGATACTGGACAGAAACTGTTAATGATGACAAAATAGGAGCATATGTAACTTTATATAGAGTTCTTGTTACTTTATCAAAGGTTGCAGCACCATTTGTACCATTTGTAACAGAAGAAATTTATCAAAACTTAGTAGTTAATTTAGATAATGCAGCAGAAGAAAGTATTCACTTAACTAGATGGCCACAAGTTGATGAAAGTGCTATAAACAAGGAATTAGAAAAAGAAATGGATTTAGCTTACACAATAGTTAAGCTTGGTAGAAGTGCTAGAAATGGTGCTAATATTAAGAACAGACAGCCACTTTCAGAAATTTTAGTTTCTATAGCATCACTTCCTGAATATTATGGTGATATTATAACTAATGAGTTAAATATTAAAGAAATTCAATTTGGTGCAGATCTTTCAGAACATGTTAACTTTGAACTTAAGCCAAATTTACCTGTACTTGGTAGAACTTATGGTAAGTTAATACCTGGAATCAGAAAAGAAATAGCTGCTAGAAACCAAATGGAATTAGCTCAAAAGATTAAGGGCGGAGACGTTGAAGTTATAAATGTTGATGGAACTGAAATTGAGTTAAATTCAGAAAGTATTCTTGTAACTATGCAAGGTTTAGAAGGATATGCTTTTGCTGGTGAAGGTGAAATTGGTGTTGTTCTTGATACTCATATTACTGATGAGTTAAGAGAAGAAGGCCATGTAAGAGAAGTTATTTCTAAAATACAAAACATGAGAAAAGATAAAGGCTTTGAAGTAGCTGATAAGATAAAACTTTATGTAGCTAACAACGAGTTATTATTAGATATAATTAAAAAATTCTCAGAAACAATAAAGAAAGAAACTTTAACTTCCGATATTATTTATAATGAAACTTGTGATTATACACAAACTATTATAAATGGTGAAAACTTAGATATGACAGTTGAGGTTGTTAAGTAATAATACATTTAATAGGCTAGAATCTAAGTTACTACTTTTGACTCTAGCCTTTTATCAATAAATAGTAGTTTATATAATTACTTTAAAATATAAAGGAGGAATGGTTATGGCAGCTTCTATTAAGGACGTTGCAAGAGAAGCGGGAGTTTCGATAGCAACAGTTTCTAGAGTGTTAAACGATATTGATGTGGTTAATGAAGATACTAAAAAGAAAGTATTGGATGCAATAAAATTATTAGGATATAGACCTAATATAATAGCTAGAAGTTTAAAAACACAAAAAACAAAAACTATAGGTATACTATTACCTGATGTATCAAATCAACTTTACCCAGAAATAGTAAGAGGAGCCGAAGATGTTTCTAATATATATGATTACAATGTAATCTTATGTAATTCAGATTTAGATATAGAAAAAGAAAAAGAATATTTAAGAGTTCTTAAAGAAAAAATGGTAGATGGAGTACTTTATATGAGTAGTTCACTTCAAGAAGAAATTTTAGAATTGATTAATGAATTAAATTTAAAAACTGTTCTTGTTGAAACTAAAGATAAAGAAAGCAGATTGCCAAGTGTTACAATAGACAATATAAAAGGAAGTTATGATAGCACAAAGTATTTAATAGGAAAAGGTCTTAGAAATATTGCTTTTATAGGAACTGAAAAGAATCATATGAATGCTTGGGGAGATAGATACATAGGATACGAAAAAGCTCTTAAAGAAGACGGCATTGAATTAGATCAAGAATTAGTATACTTAGATACAGTAAAAGTAAAAACAGGATATGATGCTATTGATGAATTCATAAGTAAAAATAAAAAATTTGATGGAATTGTATGTGCATCAGATGAAATTGCTATGGGAGCAATAAATAGATTAAGAGAAAAAGGATATGAAATTCCTAAAGATGTTAGTGTTATAGGATTTAATGATAACTATGCAGCTTCAATTTTCTATCCAAAGATAACAACTATTTCTCAACCAACATATGATATGGGATCAGTTGCAATGAGAATGTTAATAAAAATCTTAAATGATAAAGAGCTAGAAACAGCTCATTATGTTTTAGAACATGAATTAGTAGAAAGAGATAGTACAATTTAAATAAAAGGTATTATTATAAGTAAGATGCAATAAAAGTATTAAGTTATTTTATTGCACCTTATTTTTATATAATAAATACGGTTTTTATAGATAAAATATATTTAAGGAGGACGTGAATTAATGAAAAAAAGGGTACTTGTGTGCTTTTTAATAATAATAGTTATTTTGTTAGCAGGATTTTTTGTTAATAAGAAAAATTCAAAAGTCACAGAAGAAGAATTTAGTTATAAATTAGAATATGTTAAATCGCTTAATGATATAGACAAGTCATTACCAACAGTTATATTTTTTAAAGGATTAATAAATAAAGAAGAAAGCTTAAAGTCTGAGATAATGTTAAAGGATTTGAAGGATGAGATTAATTTTAACTTAGTCCATATAAGCTTAGATTATGTAACTAACGAAGAACAACAAAATCTTATAGATAAATATAATATTACTGAAGTTCCTACTATAGTCGTACAAGATAAGCATCAAATTGACATAGCAACTTATAATCATATTACATACGAAAAACTTAAAGAATTAGTTAAAGGTTTAATTTAAAAGTTTACATTTAGTTTAAATCAATGTAATTAGCGTGAAATATTGAATTGTAAAATTTTTTACTAAATGTTAGAATGATTAGTATTGTAATTATAAGAATTATACAAAAAGAGGAGGAATTTTATTGAACGATCAAAAGAGATTAGGAGAAATCGGAATAGGAAAATTATTATTAGAATTTTCAATACCAGCTATTGTTGGAATGTTAGTAATTACTTTATATAATATAATTGATAGAATTTATATAGGCAATATTCCTGAAATAGGGAATTTAGCGATAACTGGAGTTGGGATAACATTGCCTATTATGACAATTGTTATGGCATTTGGTATGTTAGTTGGAATAGGGACAGCTACAAGAATATCAATTAAATTAGGTGAACATGATAAAGAAAGTGCAGAACATCATTTAGGAAATGCATTTACATTAATAATAATAATAAGTATATTATTAACTGTAGTAGGATTAATTTTTATGCGTCCACTTTTAATTATGTTTGGAGCAAGTGTAAACACTATAGGTTATGCAGTTGATTATATTAGAATAATATTTATTGGAACTATATTTAATATGATTGGTTTTGGTTTAAATCACTCTATAAGAAGTGATGGAAGTCCTAAAGTTGCCATGCTTTCAATGCTAATAGGAGCAATTATAAATATAATATTAGATCCAATATTTATATTTGTACTAGATCTTGGAGTAGCAGGTGGAGCAATTGCCACTGTAATTTCTCAAATAGTATCAGCTATATGGATTTTATACTACTTTACTAAAGGTAAGGGTATACTTAAAATAAGAAGAAAATATCTAAAATTAAATAAAAAAGTTGTTGTTAGCATATTTTTAATTGGTATGAGTCCATTTAGTATGCAAGTTGCTCAATGTGCAGTACAAGTAATTTCAAATAATTCTCTTCAAATGTATGGAGGAGATGCTGCAATTGGAGCTATGACAATAATAAATAGTTTAGTTATGATATTTTTAATGCCTATTTTTGGATTGAATCAAGGTATGCAACCAATTGTAGGTTATAATTTTGGAGCTAAAAAATATGATAGAACTAAAAAGACATTAAAATATACAGCAATAGTAGCTACTGTAATAGTAACAATAGGATTTATAGTTGTAGAAACAATACCTGAATTATTAATTTCAATATTTAATAGAGATCCAGAGCTTTTAAGAATTGGTACATCAGGAATGAGAATCTTCTTGGTTATGCTACCATTAATAGGAGCTCAAATAGTAACAACAAATTATTTCCAATCAATAGGTAAAGTCAAAGTTTCAATGTTTTTAAGTTTATTAAGACAAGTTATAATATTAATACCGTTTTTAATAATAATTCCAAAATTCATTGGATTAACAGGCGTATGGGTTGCCGGAGCAGCTTCTGATTTGATTTCATCATTAATAACATTAATAGTATTCTTAAGATATAATAATAATTTAAAAAAAGATTCAATTAAGAAGAGCAGCACTCAAGTATTAGAAGCTTAATTTTTATATAAAATAATCCCACATCTTAAAATTAAGATGTGGGATTTTATTTTTATAATATTCCTTCGTTTTTTAAAAGGTTTTCTAAATTTTGAACTGTTTCAGACAACAATATAAACTTTTCTTTTATTTGTTCTTTTGAATCAGCATTTTCACTAAGAGATTTTTCCATATCTTGTACAGTTTTTAGTGCATTTTCTATATCTTGTTGTGCTATTTTTAAGTTTTCTTCCTTCATAAAGTTTCTCCTTTAAGTCAATTTATATTGAATACATATATCCTATCACTACTAAAAAATAAGTGCAAGGCATATATATGTAAAGAATAATTACATTTTGGAGGAGAATATGATTAATTATATTTGGTTTGCTATGATTTTTTTTGGAATTTTAGTTGGCTTAATAAGTGGTAATGGAGATATAATTTCTAAATCAATAGTTAATGCATCAGGGTCAACAGTCACTTTTATAATTGAGCTTACTGGAATAATGTGTTTTTGGTGTGGAGTTATGAAGGTGGCAGAAAAAAGTGGTTTGACAGAAAAAATATCCAGAGTATTGAAGCCCTTTTTAAAACTTATTTTTAAAGATGCAGCCAAGGATGAAAAAGCTTTAGGTGCTATAGTTATGAATCTTACAGCAAATATGATGGGACTTTCTAATGCAGCAACACCTTTTGGAATTAAAGCTATGGAAGAAATGGATAGACTAAATGGTAAGAAGGAGAGGGCATCTAATGACATGGTGCTTTTTTTAGTTTTAAATGCAGCATGTATTCAAATAATACCTTCAACAATTATATCTATAAGAGCAGCTTGCAATTCTGTTAATCCGGGAGTTATTATAATTCCTGCTTTAATATCTACAGCTACAGCAGCGACAGTAGGAATAATATGTGCAAAGATATTACAGAAATATTTTTAAGGGAGCTGATGATATATGCTTAATTATTTGAGTAAAAGTATAATTCCTATAATTTTTTTATTAATTATAAGTTATGGGATGATAGAGGGGCGTAAGGTTTATGAATGGTTTATAGAGGGTGCTAAAGAAGGCTTAAATGTATGCCTAAGAATATTTCCAGCTTTATTAGCTATGATTATAGCAGTGCAAATTTTTAAAGAATCTAATTTATTAGATGTTTTAAATAATTTAATTGCACCAATAGGAAATTTAATAGGATTACCTAAAGAAATAATACCATTAATAATTATAAAGCCACTTTCAGGCAGTGGAGCTATAGGAGTGTTTACAGATATCATAAAAAGTTTTGGAGCTGATACTAAAATAGGATTAATTTCTTCAGTTGTAATGGGCACAACAGAAACTATTTTTTATACCATTACAGTTTACTTTGGCGCTGTAAAAGTAAAGAAAATAAGACATACATTATGGGCAGCTATTTTTGCTGATTTAACAGCTATAATAATGGCAGTTTTAATGGTTAATTTATTCCTAATTAAATAAAATTTATAAATTAAACATATAATAAGATTTAATTAATATTAATTCCCATTCATAACTTAATTTAATAGTATATATTAAACATATATTTTAGGAGATGATTTTGTTGATTAAAGAAGCAAGAAATTTGTTTGTCGCTATGGTTGGAGCAACAACTATGACTTATGAAAAAGCTAATGAAGTTATAAATACATTAGTTGAAAAAGGCAAAGTAACAATAGAAGAAGGCAAAGAACTTTCAGAAGAATTGAAAAGGGAGATAAAAGAAAAAAAAGATAATGTAAAATCTAAGGCTAATGAAAAAATTAATGAAATTAAACCATTAACTAAAGATGATATTTATGACATACTTCAAGAATTTGATTTTATTACGAAAGAAGAATTTAATGAACTAAAAGATAGAATCAACAATATAGAAGAAAAATTAAAAGATAAATAAAGATTCTATTTTAAATAAGAAATTATTCTTCTAAGGAGGAGAGAATCTGTGGCTAATCAATCTTCAGAGAGATTTAAAAAAATAATAAAGGTTTTTGCAAGTTATGGTTTTGGATATATATTTGACAGCAAACAAGTTGAATATAAGAAATCTCCTACGAATTTAAGAAATGCATTTGAGGAACTTGGACCAACATTCATTAAACTAGGTCAAATAATGAGTACAAGACCAGATATACTTCCTAAGGAGTATATAGATGAATTAGTAAAATTACAAGATTCTGCTCCACAAGAAGATTTTGAGGTAATGAAATCTGTTCTAGAAAGCTCATTAAATATCTCCTTAGAAGAATATTTTGAAAATATTAATGTGATTCCAATAGCATCTGCATCTATAGCTCAAGTTTATGATGGTGTATTAAAAGATGGAAGAAAGGTAGTTATAAAAATACAAAGACCAGACATCTATGAAAAAATACATTTGGATATAGCTATCTTAATGAGAATATTTAAATTTACTAAAACAAAAATTACTTTACCCATTGATCCTATAGAGGCTTTGAGAGAATTGAAAATGACTGCAGAAGAAGAATTAAATTTTATTTTAGAAGGAAAAAATATTGAAAAATTTAGGCTTAACAATAAAAATATTGTACCTATTTATGCACCGTATATAGTAAAGGAATTATTAAGCAGCAAAGTACTAGTATTAGAAAAAATAGATGGATTTAAAATAAATGATTTACAAAGAATTAAAGATGAAGGATATGATAATAAAGATATTGCAAAAAAATTAGCATTATCTTATTGTAAGCAAGTATTTAAAGATGGCTTTTTTCATGGAGACCCTCATCCGGGAAATTTATTAATAAATTGTGGTAAAATTTGTTTTATTGACTTTGGCATTGTAGGACAATTGAATGATAATACGAAGAAAACTTTAAATTCAATGATGTTAGCTATAGCAACTAGAGATAAGGAAAAACTTATAGAATATATATTAGCGGTTTCAATAAAAAAGGGAAAAGTAAATAAAATGCATTTATATGATGGAGTATCATATATGTTTGATACATATCTAACTACATCAATAAAGAATATAAAAATATCTGTATTATTACAGGAGATATTTTATTTAACAAAGGAAAGCAATTTACAGTTGCCAAGAGAATTAGTATCACTAATAAGAGGAGTAGTAATATTAGAAGGGGTTATAGCTGAAATAGATCCTGAGCTAGAAATTATAGATGTTATAATATCTTTTATAAAAGCAAAAAACAAGGATATAATATTTGACATTCTTACAAGTGAAGAATTAATAGTATCACTATATTCATTTGGAAGGGATGGTATTAGGATACCCTCTAAAGTATCAGAGTTATTAACTAAAATGTCTTTAGGAGAAGCTAAATTACAACTCATAGTACAAGATAAAAATTATATATTTCAGGAGCTAAATAAAATGGTAAATAGGATGATAACAGGATTATTGATAGCGTCATTAATTATAGGTTCATCTCTAGTAATAACTAAAAATGTAGGACCTAAGTATAATGGAGTATCATTAATTGGTGTTGTTGGCTATAGCATTTCAACTATTTTTGCATTAATACTTTTAATAAATATGATAAAATATTGGCGTTTTAATATGAAACAATAATGATTTGTTTTAAATAAATGTTTATGTATGCATATATAAAAATTCCAATAAAACAAAAAAATAACATTTGAAAAAATTTTAATATGCTGTATAATGAATTATAAATAAAAGTGAATATGCGAAAGAGGTAGAGGCGCAAAATTTAAAAGTATTATTACTGAGGTAAACACTATGAGGTAATAAGAAAGGGAATTTTGCCGAAGCTTATAACTGATGTTTTAAGGTTATAAAGCTGGGCTTATGCAGAATATGTATAAGACTGTCACAAATTAGTTTGTGGTGAGCTATCATTCATGAAGTTTTTAAAGTCTATTTTGACTATTTTTAAACCTTGAGTGTTAATCACTCTAGGTTTTTTTTATTCTTTAGGAATTTATATTATTAAAAAATTTGTGGATAACTTTTAAAATACTGTGTTTTAAAGGTATGATGAGTACCCCTAAAGAATAAAAAATAATCATATGCCGCACCATTATTCCTGCACTGCGTTTGGAAAGGGTGCATGGCTAAAAAATCGACAGCTCCAAAGTCGCTTTAGCGATTTTGTTCTTATAGCCAGCCTCAGCAGATGTTCACAAAATAAATGGGGGAAAATAAAATGAAAAAAATTAATAGGTATTATGTATTTTTATTAACGTTTATGATGTTTTTTATGACATCAACAGTTGCTTTTGCTGAGGAGGTAGATCCATCAGTAATGAATTCAGGCAAATTTGGTTGGTTTACTATATTGCCACCACTGGTAGCTATAGTACTAGCATTTATAACTAAGGATGTTGTAATATCGTTGTTTATAGGTATTTTATCTGGATCATTTTTATTAAATTTATCTAGTGGAAATCCATTCTATGCACTTATTCAAGCATTTTTAGATTTTGTACAAAGAGCATTAAATTCATTAGCAGATCCCTGGAATGCAGGAATAGTACTTCAAGTTATGGCTATTGGAGGAGTAATTAGTTTAGTTAGTAGAATGGGTGGAGCAAAAGCAGTTGCAGAATCATTAGCTAAAAAAGCTAAAAGCCCTATTAGTACTCAAATAATTACTTGGTTACTTGGAATTTTTGTATTCTTTGATGATTATGCAAATTCATTGATAGTTGGACCAATAATGAAGCCTGTTGCAGATAAAATGAAAATATCTAGAGAAAGATTAGCATTTATAATTGATGCCACAGCAGCTCCAGTAGCAGGGATTGCAATAATATCAACATGGATTGGTTTAGAATTAGGACTTATAAGAGATGGTTTTGCAAGCATAGGACAAGAAGTAGATGCATTTGGAGTATTTTTAAATACAATTCCATATAGATTTTATAATATATTAATTTTAGTATTTGTTGTTGTAAGCTCACTTATGTTAAGAGAATTTGGTCCCATGAGAAAAGCCGAGCTTAGAGCAAGAAAAGGAATTTCTTCAAATAAGGAAATTGCTTTAGACAAAGAAATGGAAGATGAAGTAAAGGTAAAAGACGGAGTAAAATTAAGTATTTGGAATGCTATTATCCCAATAGGAGCATTGATTATTTCTGCACTTATAAGTTTTTATTATAGTGGCTATACAACAATAATGGGTGGAGAAAATCAAGTTTTAATAAATGTTATGTCTAATTCACCAGCATCATTTGAAGCCATAAGAGAAGCCTTTGCAGCATCGGATGCAGCAGTAGCACTGTTCCAATCGGCATTATTTGCATCTATAGTAGCTATAGTGATGTCAGTATGTAAGAAAATATTCACATTATCAGAAGCTATAGATAATTGGATACATGGGATGAAAGGTCTTATAATAACAGGAGTTATTTTAATACTTGCATGGTCTTTAGGTTCAGTAATTAAAGATCTTGGTACAGCTGTATTTTTAGTAAGCAAGTTATCAAGTACAGTTCCAAGCTTTTTATTACCAAGTATAATATTTATTTTAGGAGCGGTAATATCATTTGCAACAGGAACAGCTTATGGCACAATGGGAATTTTAATGCCACTTGCAATTCCACTTTCATATTCAATTTCACCAGAAATGGGATATGTAGTTATGAGTGCTAGTGCAGTTCTTACAGGTGCAATATTTGGAGATCATTGTTCACCAATATCAGATACAACAATAATGTCATCAATGGGTGCCGGATGCGATCATATAGAACATGTTAAAACTCAATTACCTTATTCTTTATCAGTAGCAGGCATAACTGTAGTATTCGGTTATATACCAGTAGGACTTGGATTGCCAGTATGGGCAGTACTACCTATATCAATAATAGCAATAGTAGCATTAGTATATTTTGTGGGCAAACCAATAGAAAATTGTGAAGAATAGTATTTATAAAATTTGTAATGAAAACAATATTATTTACAATAAATAATTTATTTAAATTGTGATATAATTAATAAGATACCAATGATAATTGGTATCTTATTTTTGTTCTTTAAGTTTAAGTTTTAGTCATTAACAAAAGGATAACGATTTCTTATTTATACATAGAAATAAACTATATATAAATAAAGAAATTTACATAAATAATATGGGTGAAATTATTTAAAAGAAAGGTAATGAATTATATGAGAACTTTTGAAAAAATACAAAAATTAAGAGAAATAATGAAAAATGAAAATATAGATTACTATGTGGTTCCTAGTGGTGATTTTCATCAAAGTGAATATGTAGCTGAACATTTTAAATCAAGAGCATATATTACAGGATTTACAGGATCAGCAGGAACAGCTTTAATAGGAAGAAAAAAAGGAATTCTTTGGACGGATGGTAGATATTTTATTCAAGCTGAGCAACAATTAAAAGATTCAGGAATTGAATTATACAAAATGAGAATACCAGGATGGCCAACTTTACATGAATGGTTAATGGAAAATATGAAATCAGGAGAAACAGTAAGTTTTGATGGAAGACTATTTTCTATAAATGAATATAAAGAATTTAAGAAAATAAAAGATAAAAAAGATATAAATATAGTGATGGACAAAGACCTAATAGAAGAAATCTGGAATGATAAGCCAGAGTTACCTAAAGAAAAAGCTTTTTTACATGATATAAAATACTGTGGAAAATCAGCAAAAGAAAAGATTGAAGAAGTCAGAGTAGAAATGAAAAAGATAGGTGCAGAATCTTATATAATATCTTCATTAGATGATATTGCTTGGCTTTACAATATAAGAGGAAATGATGTTAAAGATACCCCGGTTGTATTAGCTTATGCAGTAGTAAATGAAGAAAAAGCTACATTATATATAGATAAAAATAAACTATCAAATGAAGACCAAATAAAATTAAACAATGAAGGTATTAAAATAGATGAATATAACAACATATTTGAAGATGTGAAAGATATAAAAAATAGTGTTATATTAGATCCTAATAAAGTAAGTGGATATATTTATACATTAATAAATGAAAATGTAGAAGTAATAGAAGCATTAAACATAACAACAAAATTGAAGGCTATAAAAAATAGTGTTGAAATAGAAAATCTTAGAAAATGCCAAATAAAAGATGGCGTAGCTATGGTTAGATTTTTAAAATGGCTTAAAGAAAATGTAGGCAAAGAAAATATAACAGAAGTTACTGTAGCGGATAAGTTATTAGAGTTAAGAAGCAAAGGAGATCTTTTTGTAGAAGAGAGTTTTGGAACAATTGCTGGATATAAAGAACATGCTTCTATGATGCATTATTCAGCTACAAAGGAAAGTGCTTATGAATTAAAACCAGAAGGAATACTTTTAGTTGATTCTGGTGGACAATACTTAGATGGAACTACAGATATAACTAGAAGCTTTATTTTAGGAAAATTAACAGATGAAGAAAAAAAAGATTTTACTTTAGTTTTAAAATCTCATATAAATCTTATGAAAGCAAAATTCTTAAAAGGAACAACAGGTTCAAACTTGGACGTATTAGCAAGAACTATTTTATGGGATGAAGGTATGGATTATAAATGTGGAACAGGACATGGAGTAGGATTTTTCCTAAGTGTTCATGAAGGACCACAATCAATAAGACCAGTCCCTAACACTGTAGTTTTAGAGCCAGGAATGATATTAACAAATGAACCAGGAGTATATAAAGAAGGAAAGCATGGAATACGTACTGAAAATGTAATGTTAGTAGCTAATGACATAGAGACCCATGATGGTGGAGAATTTTACAAATTCGAAGTAATGTCATATTGTCCGATAGATATAGAAGGAATAGATGAATCATTATTAACAGAAACAGAAAAAAAATGGTTAAATAATTACCATACAGAAACTTATGCTAAGTTAAGTCATTATTTAAATGATGAAGAAAAGAACTTTCTTAAGAATGCAACTAGAGAAATATAAATTTAAATAGTTAAAAAAGAAACTATTAAGTGAATTTTAACTTAATAGTTTCTTTATATAATTAGATATTATTTCAATTCCAGTAACAATAGGAGTTATAGTATTTTTATTTTCAAAAGAATATATTTAAAGATTACTTATAGATTAGAGGTGTATGCATGAGAATTGTTAGGAAAATAAAAATTGACAATAACAAAAAGTATTTAGATTTTGAAGTAGTAGTATTTATTATAAAAAAAATTTTTGATTTAGAAGAAACATATAATGTTAAAATAATTCTCGATATTAAAGAGAGAGGAGAAATTCCAGCTACAATAATATTAGGTTATATACTTTTAAACATATCAGAAGCGAAGGAATTAACTTTAATAATAGAGGGAAGTAATGATTTAGAATTAGTATTTAAAAATATAGAAGTGTTATTAGAAAGCCATATTAATGAAGATAATCTTTTAAAGGATATTAATATATATAATACTTATGGTTTGGTCATTAATAATAAATTAAATAATAATGAAGTAATTTTTCAAAATAAACCCCATAAGGCATTTAATAAATTTATAGGAAGAAGCAAGAAAATTTTGGAAATATTAAATTTAGCTACTAAATCAGCTAAAAGTTCTGCAACAGTGCTTATTAGAGGGGAAAGTGGTACTGGTAAAGAATTAATAGCAGAGGGCATTCATAATGCAAGTGAACGAAAAAAAGGTCCGTTTGTGCGCGTTAACTGTGCAGCTATACCAGAAAATTTAATAGAAAGTGAATTATTTGGACATGAAAAAGGTTCATTTACTGGTGCTATAAAAAGAAAATTAGGAAAATTTGAATTAGCGAATAATGGAACTATATTTCTTGATGAGATAGGTGAAATGGATAAAAATACTCAAGCTAAAATTTTAAGAGTATTGCAATATAAAGAATTTCAAAGAGTTGGTGGGGAAGAAACTATAAAGGTGGATGTTAGAGTTATAGCAGCAACACACAGAAATTTAGAAGAAATGGTTAAGTCAGGTGAATTTAGAGAAGATTTATATTATAGATTAAATGTTATTCCAGTATTAATTCCTTGCTTAAAGGATAGATCAGAGGATATTCCTATGTTAGTTAATCATTTTATTAATAAATTTCAAAAAACAGGAGAACATAAGCAATTTTCAAAAGATGTAATTAATATATTTATGAATTATTCATGGAATGGTAATGTCAGAGAGTTAGAAAATGTAATAGAAAGAATATTAGCTTTAAATGAAAGTGAAATTATTACTACAAAAGATATACCTTTGTATATAAATGAAGCAACAAAAAAAGAAAGTAAAAATAATATTAAAATATTTACTGAGAACGATTTTAGAGGATCTTCTAAAAATGAAATTTTAAATACGATTCAAGAATTAGATGAAGTATTGCCAATGAAAACATATGAAAAGATGATAATAGAAAAAGCATTGAGAAAGTATGGTAGTTTTAATGCAGCAGGTAAAGTATTAGGATTAAATCACAAGACAATAGCAGCAAAGGCTAAGGAATTTGGAATAGAAAAAACAGTTAATTGGAGAAGAAAATAAATTTATATCTGTGAACCATAAATGTATTAAAATTGTAAAGATATTGTAACAATTTCAGAATAAATCTTCTATAAAAGTATTGATAGCTTATAATATTAGCAGTGTATTAGTTAGAAAAAGTTTTAATGATATGAAATAAGTGCGATTAATAGATTTTAAATACAGATTATTGGAATAAATATAAGTGCAAAAAATATAATTTATTGGTAAAAAAGCGCAATATAAACGTTTTCACTTGGGAATTTTGACCAATATTATGAAAAAACACCAATGTATATAATAATGAAATATTGTGTAAAGGTACTGTTTGTCCTAAATGTAACAATTAGAATATTTTGGCATGATTATTGCTACTAATATAAGTGTAAATAAATAATTTATAAAATGGGAGGTATTATTTATGTCAATTTTTATGGCTGAATTAATCGGGTCAATGTTACTTATCCTTCTAGGAGATGGCGTTGTTGCAAACGTTGTTTTAAAGGATTCAAAGGGTACAGGAGCAGGTTGGATAGTTATTACAACTGGTTGGGCACTAGCTGTTGCTATTCCAGCATTAATGTTTGGAGGATACAGTGGAGCTCACTTTAATCCAGCATTAACAGTAGCACTTGCTGCAATCGGAACTATTCCATGGTCAGTGGTTCCAGAATATTTTGCAGGTGAATTCTTAGGAGCTTTCCTAGGAGCTATATTAGTATTTATTATGTACTATGATCAATTTAAAGCAACTGATGACAAAGATGGCAAATTAGGAGTATTCTGTACAGCTCCAGCAATAAGAAATACTGGAATAAACTTTATGGGTGAGCTTATTGGAACATTCATGTTAGTATTTGGTATATTAGGATTAGGCGCTGTTCAAATGGCACCAGGACTTAACACATTATGTGTTGGTGGATTAATCTTTGTAATAGGTTTAAGTTTAGGTGGTCCTACAGGATATGCAATTAACCCTTGTAGAGATTTATCACCAAGAATAGCACATGCTATTTTACCTATACCAGACAAAAGAGATTCAGACTGGGGATATTCTTGGATTCCAGTAGTAGCTCCAATAGTTGGTGGTTTAATCGGTGCTTTCTTATGGCAAGCAATTGTTTAATTAAATAGCTATTATTATAAAGTTAAAATAAAATCAAAGGTCTTGCTGGATAAATTCTAGCAAGGCCTAAAATTATATATTTAGGAGGCGTTTAATAATGAAGAAGTTAATAAATAATCCAGATAATGTTTTATCAGATATGTTAGAAGGTATTGTGGCAGCACATCCAGAGTATTTAAAAAAATTGGATAATGCTAATGTATTAGTAAGAAGTGAAAAAACAGAAAATAAAGTCGCAATAGTTAGTGGTGGCGGTAGTGGACATGAGCCAGCACATGGAGGATATGTTGGCTTCGGAATGTTAGATGGCGCAGTTTGTGGAGAAGTATTTACATCACCTACTCCTGATCAAGTGTATGAAGCAATTAAAGCAACTGACAATGGAAATGGAGTTCTTCTTGTTATAAAAAATTATACTGGGGATGTTATGAACTTTGAAATGGCAAAGGAAATGGCTGAAATGGAAGGTATAAGGGTAGAACAAGTTATAGTTAATGATGATGTAGCAGTTGAAAATAGTTTATATACAGCTGGAAGAAGAGGTATTGCAGGAACAATATTTGTTCATAAATTATCTGGAGCTAAGGCTGAAGCTGGTGGAAATTTAGAAGAAGTAAAAAGTGTTGCTGAAAAGGTAATTGAAAACGTTAGAAGTATGGGAATGTCTTTATCATCTTGTATAGTACCAGCAGCAGGAAAGGCTAACTTCACTTTAGGAGAAGATGAAATAGAAATTGGTATGGGTATTCATGGAGAACCAGGAACTCATAGAGAAAAAATATCAACTGCTGATCAGGTTGCAGAACATTTATTAGGTAAAATTCTAGAAGATATAGAAATTTCAAGTGGTGATGAAGTAGCTGTTATGATAAATGGATTAGGATCAACACCTTATATGGAATTATATATTGTAAATAAAAAAATAAATCAATTATTGAAAGATAAAGGAATAAGTATTCATAAAACTTTTGTTGGAGAATTTATGACTTCACTAGAAATGGCAGGATGTTCTGTTTCAGTACTAAAACTTGATAGTGAACTTAAAGAATTACTTGATGCAAAAGCTGATACTCCAGGATTTAAGGTTATTTAGTATCATCATATTAGAGGAGGGTTAATTATGGTAACAGTAAAGGAAGTAAAAGACATTCTAATAAAAGTAGAAAAAGTTATAGAAGAAAATAAATTATATTTAAGTGAATTAGATGCAGCAATAGGCGATGGTGATCATGGACTAAATATGAACAAGGGTTTTAAAGCTGTTATTGAAAAAATAAAAGATTTGCCTGAAGATGATTTGGGAAATATATTTAAAAACTCTGGTATGGCTTTAGTGTCTAATGTAGGAGGAGCTTCGGGTCCGTTATATGGAACTGCTTTTATGAAAGCTGCTATGGTAGTCAATAAAAAAAGTGAAATGGACATAAATGATTTTATCAAAGTTTTAGAAGAGGCTTTAGGTGGAATAAAGATGAGAGGTAAAGGTCAAGAAGGGGAAAAAACAATGATTGATACTTTATCACCATCAATTGAAGCAGCTAAAAAGTCTATTGGAGAAAATAAATCTGTTAAAGAAGTATTACTTGAAATTAAAGAGGCAGCTAAAAATGGTATGGAACATACTAAAGATATAGTTGCAACTAAAGGTAGAGCGAGTTATGTAGGAGAAAGAAGTATAGGACATATCGATGCAGGAGCTACTTCAATGTATTTAATCTTAAATACTATAGTAGAAGAATTAACTAAAGAGGAGAATTAACTATGGTTGGTATAGTAATTGTTTCACATAGTAATTTTATAGCAAAAGGTGTTAGAGAAGTTGCACTTCAAATGGCGCCAGAAGTTTCAATTGTAGATGCAGGTGGAACTAGTGATGGACGAATAGGCACAGATATTTCTAAGATAACTAGTGCAATAGAGTCTGTTTATAGTGATAATGGTGTACTTGTATTATTTGACTTAGGTAGTGCATTTATGAACACGGAAATGGCTATAGAATTTTTAGATGATAACATTAGAGAAAATGTAGAAATTATAGATGCTCCTTTAGTAGAAGGTGCAATTACTGCAGCTGTTGAAGCTAGTATGGATAAATCTTTATCAGAAATTAAAGAAGTACTTAAACCTATGTCTTTGAATAAGTTAAAAACTTAATATAATGCAGCTTTTTATTTGACAGGAAAATATATTTATTCTATTATAATAAGTATATAAATGCTATGAAGAGAAGAGTAATGAAAAGGAATTTTTAAAGAGAGTTAATGTATGGTGAAAGTTAGCAGAAGAAATTTTCATGAAGATGGCCTCGGAGCATATTTCCCGAGCAATATTTGTTAAGGAATTTACGGCAGCATCCGTTATAATGCAAGGTGATGATAGTCACCTATTGAGTTATTTATTGTGAAATAAATAAAAAGTAGAGTGGTAACACGTATATACGTCTCTATATAGGTTTAATATACCTATATAGAGACTTTTTTTTATTTTTTAGGAATTTATATTATTAAAAAATTTGTGGATAACTTTTAAAATAATGTGTTTTAAAGGTATTATGAGTACCCCTAAAGAATAAAAAATAATCATATGCCGCACCATTATTCCTGTACTACGTTTGGAAAGGGCGCATGGCTAAAAAAATCGACAGCTCCAAAGTCGCCTTAGCGATTTTGTTCTTTACAACACTATATTAAAAGTGCTAAAAACAATACTTAGAGTATTGTTTAAAATAAGGAGGATTATTAAAAATGTGCAAAGATTGTAAAAAACCATATTATATAACTACACCAATTTATTACCCATCAACGAAGCTACATATAGGAAATACTTATACTACAGTAGCTGCTGATGCCTTAGCAAGATTTAAAAGATTAACAGGATATGATGTAATGTTCTTAACAGGTACTGATGAGCATGGTCAAAAAATTCAAAGAATAGCAGAAGAAAAAGGAATTACTCCAATAGAACATGTAGATGAGATTGTAGCAGGTATTAAAGATCTTTGGAGCATGATGAATGTAAGCTATGATAAATTTATCAGAACTACAGATGATTATCATGTAAAAGCAGTTCAAGATATATTTAAAAAATTACATGATCAAGGGGATATTTATAAGAGTTCTTATGAAGGATGGTATTGTACTCCATGTGAATCATTCTGGACAGATACTCAATTAGTGAATGGAAATTGTCCTGATTGTGGTAGACCAGTTGAAAAATCAAAAGAAGAAGCGTACTTCTTTAAGATGAGCAAATATGCTGATAGATTAATTAAGTATATAGAAGAAAATCCAAACTTCATTCAACCAGAATCAAGAAAAAATGAAATGTTAAACAATTTCTTAAGACCAGGTCTTCAAGACTTATGTGTTTCAAGAACTAGCTTTGATTGGGGTGTTCCAGTAACATTTGATGAAAACCATGTTGTTTATGTATGGATAGATGCATTATCAAACTATATTACTGCACTTGGATATGGTCAAGATAATAAAGAATTATATGATAAATTCTGGCCAGCAGATGTACATTTAATAGGAAAAGATATATTAAGATTCCATACAATATATTGGCCAATAATGTTAATGGCATTAGATTTACCACTTCCAAAACAAGTATTTGGCCATGGATGGTTACTTGTTGATGGTGGAAAGATGTCAAAATCTAAAGGTAATGTTGTAGATCCAGTTGTATTAGTTAACGAATTTGGAGTAGATCCAGTAAGATATTACTTATTAAGAGAAATTCCATTTGGCGCAGATGGTCTATTTAACAATGAAATATTCATAAAAAAGATAAATTCAGATCTTTGTAACGATTTAGGTAACCTTTTATCAAGAAGTGTCGCAATGATTGAAAAATACTTCGGAGGAGAAATTCAACCACAAGCTGAAAGTGGAGAATTTGATGAAGAATTAATAAACTTAGCATTAGCTGCTCCAAACAAAGTTCAAGAAGCTATTGATGAATTAAACATTCCTTTAGCACTAGAGCATATATTTGAATTAATAGGCAGAGCTAATAAGTATATAGATGAAACAACTCCTTGGATTTTAGCTAAAGATGAAAGTAAGAAGTCTAGATTAGGAACAGTACTTTACAACTTAATTGAAAGTTTAAGATTTGCTTCAGTAATGATTTCATCATTCTTACCAGATACAGCTAAGAAGATTAATGAACAAATTAATACTTCTGAAATATCATGGGAATCTTTAAAGTCATTTGATGGAATAAAAGCTGGAACTAAGGTAGTTAAAGGCGAAAACTTATTCCCAAGAATAGATGTAGAAAAGAAACTTGAAGAGTTAGAAGCATTAAAGGCAGCACAAGCACCAGCTAAAAGAGAAATAACTCCTATAAAAGAAGAAATCACAATTGATGATTTTGAAAAAGTGGATTTAAGAGTTGTTAAGGTATTAGCATGTGAACCAATAAAGGGTGCTAAAAAACTTTTAAAATTAAAGGTTGATTTAGGTGGCGAAGAAAGACAAGTGGTGTCAGGAATTGCTAAATACTACAAACCAGAAGAATTAATAGGTAAAAATGTAGTTTTAGTTGCAAATTTAAAACCTGTAAAACTTAGAGGAGAATTGTCACAAGGTATGATTTTATGTGCAGCACCTGATGATGATAGTGAATTAAAGATTGTAGATCCAGGTGAAATTTTAAGCGGAAGTATAGTTAGATAAATATAAAATAAAAGGAACACCTCATTTAGGGGGTGAGGTGTTCCGTAACCATTAATATATAATGGTTAAAAGGGGTAAATAATAATGCTTTAACTACTTTACAATTTAAATATACTATTTGAATATGTCAAATCTGTGACAATTTAAAATTAATTTAAAATTTAACATTGAATATTTGAAAGTAAATTAAGGAAGAGATATATTCAATACTTGAAAGGATATGCTGTTATGGAAAAAATATTTAAAATAATAGATAGTCATGCTCACTATGATGATGAATCTTTTGAAAATGATCGTAAAGAAGTATTAGAGGAAATTCAAAAAAATGGTGTGGTTAGAGTCTTAAATTGTGCAGCATCTTATAATAGCTTAAAAACTACTTATGAATTGACTAAGGAGTATGATTTTATATATGGAGCATTAGGAATACATCCTGAAAATGCCAATGAATTTAAAGATAATACGTTAGATGAAATTAAAGAATATATAAAATCTAATGACAAAATAGTAGCTATAGGAGAAATTGGATTAGATTATTATTGGGATGAAAACCCATCAAAAGAAATTCAAAAGGAAGTATTTAGAAAGCAAATGAATTTAGCTAAAGAACTTAATTTGCCAGTAATAATTCATGACAGAGATGCGCATCAAGATACATTAGAAATAATAAAAGAATTTCCAGATGTAACTGGTGTTGTACATTGCTTTTCTGGAAGTGTTGAATTTGCAAAGGAATGTATTAAGTTAGGGTATTATATAGGATTTACAGGTGTTGTAACATTTAAAAATGCAAAAAAAGTTGTTGAGGTTGCAAAGGAAATACCATTAAATAGAATGTTAGTGGAAACTGATTGTCCGTATATGGCGCCGGAGCCTAATAGAGGAAAAAGAAACAAATCAGACTATATAGAATATATAATAAAAAAAATAGCTCATATAAGAGAAATCGATCCATATGAATTGAATATGAGATTTAATGAGAATTTTTATAGCTTGATTAAAAAGGAAAAATAAGGTAAAATATTAATTGTAATATTTTAGAAAAATAATTTTGTTTTTCACTTAATTTCTAAGATAATTCATAAACAATTTATAATTTTTTGATTCAATAACATTGATATAAAAAACCCATAAATATCGCTATTATAATTATTATATTTAATTATTTTAAAAAAATTATGCAAAAGTGCATTATTACAGGGGTTTATAAGGTGCAAGAGATTATCAAATTTGACAAGATTAAGTCTTTAGGATATAATTCAGTATACGCTCTTGCCAAAGGAGGGAAATCAATGGTAGAAAAATTAAAAGATTATTTTAAGAAAAGTTTTTCTAACGGTCCGAAGGCAAAAATCATAATAACAACAATTGCTGTGGCGATTGTTATTACAGCGACATTAATGAGTGTAAGAAAAACACTTACTATAAGTATAGACGGAAAAGAAGAAAATTTTGTCACGTATAAATGGACTGTGAAAGATGTGTTACAAGATAATGGAATAGAATTGGCAGAAAAAGATAAGGTAGAACCATCATTGGATTCTAGAGTATCTGAAAAAGAATTAATTACAATTAAGAAAGCTATTCCAGTAAATATTACTTTTAGTGATAAAGTTGTAACATTAGAAACAGCAGAAGATACTATTGGAGATATGCTACAAACAGAATCAGACGTACTAAAAGAGCAAGGTGTAGAATTTGAAGAAGGAACAGATGAAGTATTACCTTCTTTAGATACAGGAATAGAACAAAACTTAGACGTTAAGATTGTTAAGGTAGAGACTAAAGACATTGTAGAAAAGGAAAAAATAAACTTCGATACAGTGGTACAAAAAGATTCAAGTCTTGATAGTAGCGTTCAACAAGTTAAGAGTGAAGGAACTAATGGAGAAAAACAAATAACATATAAAGTTATTATTAAAGATGGTCAAGAGATTTCTAAAGAAGTAAAAAGTACTAAAGTTATTGCTGAACCTGTAAATAAGATTGTTGTAAAAGGGACAGGCAATGTATATGCAAGTAGGGGAGCAGGTAATATAGCATATAAGAAAAAATTATCTGTTGTTGCAACTGCATATAGTGGACATAGTACTACAGCTACAGGCAGAAGACCTGTTAGAAATTCTAATGGATTAAGTACAATCGCTGTTGACCCATCAGTTATTCCTTTAGGAAGTAAAGTTTATGTTGAAGGATATGGATACGCCATTGCAGCTGATACTGGTGGTGCAATAAAAGGAAATATAATTGATTTATACTTAGATTCATCAAATGAATGTATAAAATGGGGAAGAAGACCCGTCAATTTATTCATAGTAGCTTATCCAGGAGAATGGTAGTTGATTTTTAGGAGATAACATGTTAGTTATCTCTTTTTTTTATTTAAATAATTTGAAGTTTGATATACTATTATTAGTAGGTATATTAATCATGCAGTAATGAAAGGAAGTATAAGATTGATTAAAGAAGTAATTGTGGTTGAAGGAAGAGACGATGTTGATGCTGTTAAAAAAGCATTAGATGCTGAAATAATAGCAGTAGGTGGATTTGGAATAAATGCTAAGGTTATAGAGAGAATAAAAGAAGCTCAAAAGAGAAAAGGTGTAATAGTTCTTACTGATCCAGATTTTGCTGGTGAAAAGATAAGAAGAATTATTTCTAAAAGAGTAGAAGGAATAAAGCATGCGTATATTTCTAAAGAAGATGGTCTTAAAGATGGAGATATAGGGGTGGAAAATGCTTGTCCTGAAGTAATATTAAAAGCACTTGAAACAGCTAAAATAACTGTTGAGGAAAAAAGAAACTTTTTTACTATGCAAGATATGTTTTACTTTAAATTAACAAATGACTCAACATCTAAAGTAAGAAGAAGTATGCTTGGTAAAATTTTAGGTATAGGATATTGTAATACAGCTCAAATGATTTCTAGATTAAATAATTATGGAATAACAAAAGAGGAATTTGCAGACGCTATAGAAAAAATAGAAAAACAATTGGAAGTAGGGATAAAATAGATGGATTTAATGGATATAAAAACTAAAGAATTAGTTAAAAAATATAATTTTAGGTTTTCAAAAAGTTTAGGTCAAAACTTTTTATTAGATGATTCTGTTCTTAGAGATATAGTAGATGGAGCAGACGTTAATGAAAATGATTTTGTTATAGAAATAGGTCCGGGAGTAGGTACTTTAACAGCTAAGTTATTGCAAAAAGCTAAGAGAGTAACTTGTATAGAATTAGATAATGACTTGATTCCTATTTTACAACAAGAATTAGGTGAATATGATAAATTTGAATTAATACATAATGATGCTTTAAAAGTAGACTTTAATGAAATAATGAAAGATGAAGAACATGTTAAACTAGTTGCAAACCTTCCTTATTATGTTACAACACCTATAATAGTAAAGTTACTTAAGGAAAATCATAAGTTTGAATCTTTAACTATAATGATACAAAAAGAAGTGGCTGAAAGAATAAATGCGGAACCTAATTGTAAAGAATACGGAGCATTATCTGTTTTGGTTCAGTATTATTGTAATACTAAAATTATAAGAAAAGTATCACCGGAAAGTTTTATGCCAAGACCTAAGGTTGATTCTATAGTTATAAGATTAGACAGATTAAATGAACCAAGAGTTAACGTACAAGATGAAAAACTTTTATTTGATATAGTTAGATCAGGTTTTAATATGAGAAGAAAAACTTTATGGAATGCTACTAAGTTAATAGGTCTTTCAAAAGAAAATTTACAAAAAGCTTTTGATTCTTGCAATATAGATCCGAAAAGAAGAGCGGAAACATTAACTATTGAAGAATTTGCAGCTTTAGCAGATAGCATATATGATCTTAGAAAAAATAATTAAATTATATATTTAATTTAAAATTAGTGTTGATTTTTGAGTATAAAAGCTCATAGATAAATATAAATATTTAATTAAAAGACGATCTAGCATTATAGTATTTAATCATAATCTATCAATAAAAGCATATACTTTATTGAATAAATATATGTGGAGGGATTATGGTAGTGGCACATAATAAATTATATAGAAATTTTATAATTTTACAGCAAGATGAAAAAATCAACTCAGAGTCTACCGAAAAAGCTTTGTCTGGATATGCTAAAGTGGAAGCAAAGGGAGATAAGTGTAAAATATCTTTTTATGCTCAAAATCTGAAACAAGAAGAAGATTATTCCGTAGTACTTATCTGTTGTAAAAAGGACATGAAACAATTAATTGATTTGGGGTCTCTAAAAATAAATGATGTTGGAAAAGGAGATACAAGTAAAGAATACTATATAAATAACATAGCTGGTTTAGGCATATCTTATGAAAAAATAAATGGCGCTGCTATTTGTAAAGCAAATTCAGGAGAAGTTGCATTTATGATGTATGGCTTCATAAATGGAGAAGAACCAAAAGAAAATTGGAAAAAGCTTAAAGTTGCAAAAGAAGATGATGCTTCAGAGAAAATAACTACCAATGATACTAGAAGTAAAACAATTATAAAACCAGAAGATACTGGAAGTAAAGTATCTATAAAATCAGATACTACCTCAAATATGAAAGATAAAGGTAGTGAAAAGAAAGAGTCTATAAACAATTCTGATAAGATAAATATAGATATGGATTTTGAATGCAACGAAGATGATAATCGCAATAAAAATAAGAAGTACAAAGAAAAATGTGAAGATGCCTGTGAAGATAAGTGCGAAAAGAAATACAAAGAAAAATGCGAAAAGAAATGCGAAGATGTCTGTGAAGAAAAATGCGAAAAGAAATGTGAAGATGTCTGTGAAGAAAAATGTGAAAAGAAATGTGAAGAAAAGTGTGAAGAAAAATGCAAGGATAAGTGTGAAGTAGTAAAAGAAGAACATAAAAAAGAATATAAAAAAGAAAAGAAGAATGAAGAAGAGAAAACAAAGAAAGATAAATATAATTTTAGCGAAACTGAAAAATGCAAAAAAATTATTGATGAGTTAAATGACGAATCTTATTGTACAAAGACAGTAAATCACAGAAGAATAGAAGAAAATACTAGAATTGATGGTGCTGATTTTGAACAATATGAAAAAGATATTGAAAAGTTAAAGATGGAGTCATCAAATAGCTTTAATATAAAAGGCAAAATTGGTGAATACTTTGAAAAAATTGCACAAGGATTTGAAGAATATCATGAAGGATTAGATGGTATTAAAAATTGTAAATGGTATAAGGTACCTATAAATAGAATTGATGATTTATTTAATATATCAGATTACAACAAATATACATTAGTATATTATCCGATGTTAAATTATTATCCTTATATAAGTAAAACTAAGTATTTTCTATTAGGATATAAGTGTAATTCTGTAGGAGAATTGACTCATATTGTTTATGCAATACCAGGAAGTAAAGATCTTTCAGAACAACCATATGAGGGCAAAACAGGATATGTTACATGGGCACATAACGATACTAGAAGCTCTGGCTATTGGCTTATGTTCTATGATTTCCAAAACTCAACAGTTGTAGTTCCTATGAAGTAGAAGAGGCAATATGAATAAAAAGCAAATACTAATATTGTCCATTTTACTTTCATTAATGATAGTGTTAGGTGTAACACAATCGTTTTTTAAAGAAACATTTACAGAAGTTGCTCTTGTAGAAAATGGGATAAACGAATTTAAGGATTATAATTTTGATGAGGGAAGATATATATTTTCATTACCAAGTGAATGGAGCGTATCGGAAAAGGAAAGCCAAGGACAGTATATTAGTTATAAGGCAAATTTTAAAGATAAAAATGATAAAATCACTGGATACTTAGAGGTTATAAATACTCAAATTGATCTTGGAAATTTTGCAGAAAGTGACTTAAAAAATTTACCTTTATCATATAAAAATGAGCAAATAATGCCTTTTAAATTAGAAGGAACATCAGGAGTTTTATCTCAATATAAAACTAAAGTAAAAAAGGGTTATACATTTGAAAATAGTTGTTATTATTTAAATAGTAATGATGGCAAAATTATAAAAGTTTTATTTAATGTAAAGGAAGACGATTATAAGGAAAATGTAAAAACTGTTTTTAATACTATAATATCTAGGATAAACATACAAAGTTAATAAAATTTGATATTAATATGTATAAGTATTATAATTTAAGTATCATGGAGGGATTAAGAATTCATCTATGATACTTAAATATTTTAAGGAGATATGCATGAAAATAATTTTATTTAAGGCATTTGGTCTAGAAATAAAAAGTTATGGTTTAATGATTGCTATAGGAATACTTGCGGCAGCATCTTTGCTTTTAAAAAAAGGAAGAGAAAAAGGATATGATGAAGATTCCTTATTAAATCTAATTATTTTAACTGTAATTGGAGGAGTAATAGGGGGTAAATTACTTTTTATTATAACTGAATTTAAAAGTATATTAGAAGATCCAAGTATATTGTTGAATTTTGGTTATGGATTTGTTGTGTATGGAGCATTAATACTGGGTGCATTAACAATATATTTATATTGTAAAAGTAAGAACTGGAAAGTACTTAAGATTTTAGATTTAGTTGCACCAGGGTTAGCTATTGCACAAGGATTTGGACGTATAGGATGTTTTTTAGCTGGATGCTGTTATGGAAAAGAAACTAATCTTCCAATAGGGGTAGAGTTTCCAATAAATTCACTTGCACCAGCAGGTATTCATGTACATCCAACTCAAATTTACTCATCAATTTTTGATTTTTTACTAGGATTTTTCTTGTTATATTATTCTAAAAAAGAAAAGAAATCAGGTAAAGTAGTTTCTATGTACTTGATAATATATAGTATAGGAAGATTTATGGTAGAATTTTTTAGAAATGATCCAAGGGGGAATGTTGGGTTATTATCAACATCTCAATTTATAGCTGTATTTACATTAGTTCTTGGATTAGTTATTTTTAATTTTCATAAATTTTTTAAGGGAGCGAAGAAATAAGTTGTTTAAGAAAAAAATTTTTATATTGCTTCTAACTCTAATTACTATTACTTCTATTTTGGTTGGATGCAGTACTTACGATAAATTAGCTATCACACTAGGGATTAAAAACAATAATTTCGAATATGTAAATCAAAGCAAAGTGGATAAAATTGTAATTCAAAGTGCTAGAGATACTGGATTTAGATTTATAATTACTGAGCCTAATGCAATAAATGATATGTACAAATTATTGTCAAATGGTAAAAAAGTATCTGAACGAAGCTCATTAGATGCAGATTATTATTTTGAAATTTGCATGGGAGATGAGGTTAAAAAGTATGACTATATAGTTGGTGCTGATGAAAGAGGAAAAGGAAATTTCTTTAATGATGAAGAATGTTTTTCAATTTCAAACCGTTTAGATGATACAATAATACAAAACTTATCTTTTGTAAGAAAACCAAGAAATTTTGAATATGTATATTATCAAACTATTTTAGCAGTATTGGAATCTGAAAAATCTAAAATAGATGCTTCTAATAAAGTAGGAATAGATATAAGTGGTGATATTGATTGTTTAAAATACATACTTTCAACAGATTTGAAACAATTTGAAAAAAATATTGATAAAGTCATTCCAAATGCTAAACTTGTTAAAAACAATTCTAATGAATTTGATACAATAATTAAAGTTAAAAACAGAGGATATAATAGTACCATTTTTAAAACTATGATTACCGTTGATAATAAAAAGGATAAAGTTTTCAATACTTATTATATATCAGCAGAATATAATTTTAGAAATTGGGATATCGATATTGGAGAAGTGAATAAAATGCCAAATGAGTGGTAAGAGGAGGAACAAATAATGGGAAGCTGTGACAATTGTCCAAGTAAAGATTCATGTGGATCAAAAGGTCAAGGATGTGAAAATTCTATACCTAAAATCATACCTACATATGGAAAAATTAAAAATGTAATAGGCGTTATTAGTGGAAAAGGTGGAGTAGGAAAGTCTACCGTTACAGGAATAATGGCAACTACTTTAGCTAAAAAAGGATATAAAGTAGGAGTTTTAGATGCAGATATAACAGGACCATCTATGCCTAGATTTTTTGGCATTAATGAAAAAAGAGGAAAGATAATTCCATTAGAAAATGATATGGTAAAATTTGAACCTGTAATTACTGATTCAGGAATAAAAGTTATATCTATGAATCTTTTAACAGCAGTTGAAGAAGATCCAGTTATATGGAGAGGACCTGTAATTACAGGAGTATTAAAGCAAATGTTTATGGAAACTAATTGGGAAGAATTAGATTATTTACTTATAGATATGCCACCAGGAACTGGTGATATAGCTCTTACAGTAATGCAAGAATTTCCTATTACTGAGGTAATAATAGTATCAACTCCACAAGACATGGTATCAATGATTGTTAAAAAGCTAGTTATAATGGCTCAAAAGATAGGGATAAAAATTAGAGGAGTAGTTGAAAATATGGCATATATTACTTGCCCAGACTGCGATAAGAAGATAAGAGTATTTAGTACAAAATCTTCTGATGAACATGCAGAATATTTAGGACTACCTTTAATAGGTGAATTACCTATAAATGTAGAGTTAACAGAGGCTCTAGAAAAAGGTAAAGCAGAAGCTTACGTTATAGATAATGATTTATATTCATTAATATTTGAAGCTTTATATTAATATACATAACTCATCTTTCTTATGGAAATACTATAAATGTAATTTTATAATGGAAGGGTGAGTTTTTTGAAAGCAAAAGTAGATAAAGATACTTGTATAGGATGTGGCTTATGCCCATCAATATGTCCAGAATGTTTTGATATGGAAGATGACGGCAAAGCTGGTGCTATAGTTGAAGAGGTACCAAGCGCATGCCAAGATTCTGCAAAAGAAGCAGAAACAAGTTGTCCGGTTAATGCAATCTCAGTAGAATAAAAAAATGTGGTGTTAANNTTAACACCACATTTTTTTATATCTATTAATCACATTTAGTATTATATATTACAGAATTTAATTTACTCAGTCCACTTTGCTTATGCATATATCAACACTCTGCTAAAACATAGCCTATTATAAAAATGAAAAATATATTATTATAATATTTAATCTATGTTGTTACTCTATTATTATCTGATACGACTGAAATTATTCTTGCCATAGGAAGAGCAGCAACTATAACTAAACAAATGACTCCTTCTATTCCGATTATAGGAGCATTTATTGATAGAGAATATAATGCTGGAGACATTCCTTCAGGTGCAAAAGATCCAAAGAAAGCAACTCCAGATATAAAGTGGCATATAAATCTGCCTAACACTGCGAGTGTTACGCCTAAATACTTTTTATTTGGAAAAAATCCAGCGATACCTAAACATAGGAATGGTAATGGATAATCAAATAATACTTGAACAGGATGTAGAATATAAGGATCCATAACTAAAGTGATCATTCCATAAAGGAATCCAGTTAGGAATCCAACTTGTGGTCCATACATAAATGCAATTAGCAAAATAGGAACCATACTACCAAAGGTTATACTTCCGCCTTGTGGAAAATGATAAATTCTAAGAATTTTTAGAATTGTTGCCAATGCTAAGGCTATACCGATTCTAGCAATTAATTGAGGTGTAAATTTAATTTTTTTTGCTTTTACTAATACAACTAGTATAGCAATACACCCTAATAAAGTAATAAGTGATAATGGATTAGAAATAATAGTTTGTACATTTTCGGGCAAATGACTATACAATTTCGAAATTTGTTTCGCCCAATCGTTAAAAATATTCATAAAAAAAACCTCCTTAATTGTGCTTAGGAGATTGTTAACCAATAAATATAAATTTTTATTATTCAAATAGAACAATAAAATATACTAAAAGACTTTTAATGTTTATTAGTATAATAAATATATATTAAGCGGTTATACTTTCCTACGCCAGAATTAACTGGATCAGGTTCCGAGGGTTTATGAAATAAATCAAATCTCAGCACAAAGGCTCCCCTAGCACTATAATATATATTTATTTTACCCATATAACTATAGGTAGTCAACTACGTTATATGGGTTATATTTATTGTCTTTATTATAATGAGTGATATAACTTGATGAAACATCATTTAAATGGATTTTAGAACCATTTAATGAATTATTAGGAATGTTATTACATGGCACTGTAGAATTAATATTATTTTTATCTATTACAATATCTTCTTTATAAGTTGAATCAATAATAAAGCCTTTCATAAATTAACACCATCCTTTAATAGTATTTTTAGTATTATTTAAATAAATATACATTAATAGAATTAAGGAATTTTGTGATGTTAAATTTAATTACTCTTTCCAGCTGTTCTTATATAGATATAAACACTCTGTAAAAGTATAGTTTAACTAAAAAGTGCCTTGCTTTAAAATATAAACTATTTTAAAACAAGGCACAAAATTAGTAAAGGTCATTATAAATTATTTTAAATACTTCTAAGGATTCTTCGATTTTAGGTTTTAGAAGTTTTTTCTTATGTTCATATTCTATTTTTCCTTTTGGAGTTAAATGATATATTTTTTGAAATTTTTTATTGGGATCATCCCATATTCCAACAATAAGAGCTTCTTTTTCTAACTTTTTTAGTAGGGGGTATATTCCACCAGTACTAGGAATCCATTTGTTATTAGTTCTTATACCTATTTGATTTGAAATTTCATTTCCGTTTGTGGGATTTAATGATAATATATATAAAACATATATAGGCAAAAGACCTTTGGTAAATACTTGCCCTACAGCTTCCTTTTCTTTCTTAACTTTTTTTAATTCAGAAATTTTACTCTTATATTCTTGGTATAATCTTTTTTCTTCATTTTTTATATCATCTATATGAGAAAAATTAAAGTCAGACATATTAATCTACCTTTTCAACAATGAATCCAAAAAGACCAGGTCCAGTATGAACTCCAAGTGCAGGTCCTATACTATACCCTAAATTACATTCTATTACATTATTTAAACTCTTAATATTTTCACATAATGCTTTTGCATCATCCAGTGCATTACCATCCATAACCCAGAATTTACATTTATTATTCTCGGTATAAGATTTAGCGACTTTTAATAATTTTGATGCAGATTGCTTTTTACCACGAGCTTTACAGTAAGTATGGAAGCAACCATTGTTATCTATTGTTATAACAGGCTTTAAGTTAAGAACGTCCCCGATAGTTCCAGCAACTCTACCTATTCTTCCACCTTTTTTTAGATATTCTAAAGTATCTATAGTAAAATATATATCTATATTAGATCTTAGTTTAGGAATTATCTTTACTATCTCATCAAATGATTTTCCTTCTTCAATAAGTTTTGCGGCTTCTAATACTATTACACCTTCTGCCATACTTAAACTTTTTGAATCATATACAAAGGTTTCTATACCTTCAAAGCTTTCACATGCTAATCTCATTGAATTATATGTTCCTGAAAATTCACTTGATAATGTTACTATAATTGCATGTGTATATCCTTCAGCAATTAATTGATTAAGAGTGTTGTTAAGTCTTTCGATACTTGGTAATGATGTTTTTGGAATTTCTCTAGGAAGTAATTCATAAAGAACATCAGAAGTTATTTCCAATTTATCATCATATTCTTTATCAGAAAAGATAATTTTAAAAGGTAATAATTTTATATTATATTTATTTAGGTCCTCAGTACATATATCGGATGCACTGTCAGTTAGTAATGCAATTTTATCCACTAAAAATTCCTCCTAGTAATATATTCTATTTATTAATTATATCACTATTGATAACTATANNTATAGTTATCAATAGTGATAAGTTCTTGTATAATGTTAATTATAAGAAGTCAAATTGAAAACAACCTTAAAATTTAACCAAATATAGAGATAAAAAGATATATTCACTAATAATTAAAAAATATCACCAATAAAACTAAACATTAACGGTATTGCTAACGCATATTTAATCAAGTATAATAGTACAGTATTATTAAAGTACTATATATTGTGTTGTGGAGGTAAGCAAAATGCTATATGTTGTAAAAAGAGATGGAAGAACGGTTGAGTTTAACGGAGAGAAGATTTCTCAAGCGATTAAAGGTGCTGCGCTAGAAATTGGGGTTACTTTAAGAGAAAGCCAAGTTTTGGAAACTGTACAAAAGGTGATTACTTATATAGAAGATACGAAAAAAGAAAAAATTACAGTAGAAGCAATTCAAAATTTGGTTGAGAAAGCTTTAGGTGAAGAGGATAAAAATATAGCTTTTGCATATTCATCATATAGAAGAGAAAGAACAAGAGTAAGAGACATAAAGTCAGATTTAATGAAAGCAATAGAAAAAATAGGTGTTGAAACTGATAGAGATAATGCGAATGTAGGAAACAATTTTAGTTCTAAGTTATTAAGAATAGCTTCTGAATCTAATAAATGGCATAATTTATCTACTATGCCCAAACATTTATCAAAAGCTCACGAAACAGGTGATCTTTATTATCATGATTTAGATAGTTATAATTTAACTACTAATTGTCTTCATATACCTACTAAAGAAATTCTAATTAATGGTTTTAATACAGGATATGGAACAATAAATGCACCTAAGAGAATAGAGACAGCTGCAGAATTATCATGCATATTATTACAATCTACTCAAAATGATATGTTTGGGGGGCAATCTCATCCAGACTTTGATAATGATTTGGCAGTTTTTATTCCTCCAACAAGAGACGAGATAAAAAAAGAATTAGAAGAATTAGATATTCCAAAAGAAAAGATGAACAGACTTATAGAGAAAACTTTAAGAAAAAGAGTTCATCAAGCAATGCAAGGTGTTATTTATAATTTAAATACTATGCATAGTAGAGCTGGATCACAAGTACCTTTTAGTTCTGTAAATATAGGAATACCAACTAATGATGATGCAGCATTAGTTTGTGAAGTATTTCTTTTAGAATATGAAAGAGGATTAGGTAAAGGAGAACAACCTATTTTCCCTAACATAATTTTTAGAGTAAAAGAAGGGGTTAATAGAGAAGAAAATGATCCGTACTATTATTTATATAAATTAGCTTGTAGAGTAGCAGCTAAAAGAATGAATCCTACTTTTATGAACATTGATGCAGATTTCAATAAAGAATATTATGATAAAGGATATGTTCCAGCTACTATGGGATGTAGAACTTATCTTATGAAAAATGTAAATGGAGAACCAGGATGTAAAGGAAGAGGAAATATAGCTCCTACTACAATTAATTTACCTAGAATAGGATTACAAGCCAAAGGTGATGTAGATAAGTTCTTTAAAATTTTAGATGCTAGATTATCTTTATCTAAGGAATCTTTATTGCATAGATATAATGTATTAAAGAATCTAAAGGTTAAAGATTTACCATTTATAGCAGGTCAAAATTTAATGGTGGGTTCAGAAAATTTAAAGCCAGAAGATTCTATTGAACCTATATTAAAACAAGGAACTTGGGGTATCGGATTTATAGGTCTTGCTGAGACATTAACAGCATTAATAGGTAGTCATCATGGAGAAACTGAAGAAGCAAGAGAATTAGGATTAAAGATAATTGGTCATATAAGAGAGTATTGCGATAGATTAACAGAAGAATATAGTTTAAATTGGAGCTGTTATGCAACTCCTGCTGAAGGATTATCAGGTAAATTTATAAAGCAAGATCAAAAAACATTTGGAATGATAAAAGGTATTACTGATAAAGAATACTATACAAATAGTTATCATGTACCAGTAGGGCATGCCATATCAATTAAGGATAAAATTGATATAGAAGCTCCATATCATAAACTTTGTAATGGAGGACATATAACTTATATAGAAGTTGATGATTTCCCAACTGAAGATGTTATTATGGATATAATAAGTTATGCATATAAAAACACTAATATAAGTTATATGGGAGTAAATTTCCATATAAGATATTGTAAAGATTGTGGAACTTATTTACACAGTAACGAAAGTAAATGTCCAACTTGTGATAGTACTGATATACAAGGTGTAAGTAGAGTAACAGGATATTTAAGTTTAGATGAGAGATTTGGTCCAGGAAAGTATCAAGAAAGAGCAGATAGAATATCTCATTTAGAAAGTCATAAGAAACATTATTAAAAAATTAGGCTCTGTTTTAGCAGGGTGTTGATATATGCATAAGC
>NZ_JAMQHY010000004.1:0-38652 GCF_023845705.1 Clostridium sp. ZBS15 | reverse complement strand
CATTTAAAACAGAGCCAAAAATTAAAAACTAATTAAATAAAAAAGCATTAAATGTGAATGAATATACTAAAAAGTATCTTCATTACATTTAGTGCTTTTTTTATATAAATAAATATATTTTAGTAGAGTGTTGATATATGCATACGTGTAAAATGAACATAGTAATTTAATAAAGTATAGTACATACATTTTTAAGTTTAATCACGATGAATCTCATTGTTATGTAATTTCATTAAATGAATAATTTCAAAAAAATCTTGCAATAAATTATAATTTTTCATATAAATTACCTTATATGACAAGAAATATTGAAGGAGAATGGTCTCTTCACTGCAAAAATAAGAAAATTATCATTCCATTATATGTATACATGGTGTATAATGATAAATAAATAAAAATTAAGTAGTAAAAGCAATAGGTAATAAACAAATATTAAGGGGGAGTTAAAATGTCAGTTAAAAATATAAATACCAATAAAGAAATTAATATAGTTGATACTACTCTTAGAGATGGGGAGCAAACAGCAGGCGTAGTTTTTGCTAATGCTGAAAAGATAGCAATTGCAGAAATGTTAAGTGAACTTGGAGTAGATCAATTAGAAGTTGGTATACCTACTATGGGTGGAGATGAAAAGGCTGCAATAAAAGAAATTGTTAAAAGAAATTTAAAGCCAAGCATAATGGCATGGAATAGAGCTGTTATTGGTGATATAGAACAATCAATAGACTGTGGCGTTGATGCAGTAGCAGTATCTATATCAGTATCAGATATACACATTCAACATAAACTAAAAACATCAAGAGAATGGGTATTAGAAAATATGGTTAAATCAGTTGAATTTGCTAAAAAGAATGGACTTTATGTATCAGTTAATGGAGAAGATGCGTCAAGAGCTGATCAAGATTTTTTAATAGAATTCATTCAAGCAGCTAAACAAGCTGGAGCAGATAGATTTAGATATTGTGATACTGTAGGAATTATGGAGCCTTTTAAAATTCAAAAAAGAATTAAGGAGCTTTATGAGACTACTAATTTTAATATAGAAATGCATACACATAATGATTTTGGTATGGCTACTGCAAATGCTATAGCAGGACTTGAAGGTGGAGCTACACATGTTGGAGTAACTGTTAATGGCCTTGGAGAAAGAGCAGGAAATGCTGCATTAGAAGAGGTAATTATGGCATTAATGATTGTATATGGATATAAGGGAGACATTGATACAACAATGCTTAAAGATCTTTCTCAATATGTATCTAGGGCATCAGGTAGAGAACTACCAAAGTGGAAAGCCATAGTTGGAAGTAATATGTTTGCACATGAATCTGGAATTCATGCTGATGGAGCTCTTAAAGATCCAACTAATTATGAAGCATTTGATCCAGCAATTGTAGGATTAGAAAGACAAATAGTTATTGGAAAACATTCAGGACGTGCTGCAGTTGAAAATAAATTTAGGGAATATGCAATAGAACTTACTAAAGATGAAGCCACAGGAATATTAGAATTAGTTAGATCAACATCTGTTAGATTAAAAAGATGTCTTTTTGATAAAGAGGTTGTTCAATTATATAAAGAATATAAAAGAATTAATAAATTATAAAATATACTTTGTTTTAGTATGATATTGATAATTTTAGTATAAAGCTCATGGACAGAGAAATTTACTTTAAGAATTCTAAAACAAAGATTAGTCCAATTAATGCATGTTCCCAATTAAAAATTGTGACAAGCAATTAATTTGACAAATCTTTATTAAGAATTCTAAAAAGCAAATTTCAATGCCACTTTGCCTTTATACTAAAATATCAACATCTACCTAAAAGTCATAAAGTTAAATTATAAGCAATAATAGGGGGAATAAACATGGGAGATAATTTAGTTTATAAAATTTTAAAAAATCATATTGTTGAAGGAAATTTAAAAACAGGAGAACCAATTTCTATTAAAATTGATAAAACATTAACTCAAGATTCAACTGGAACAATGGCATATCTTCAATTAGAAGCTATGGGAATAGATAGAGTAAAAACTAAGAAATCAGTGGCATTTATTGATCATAATATGCTTCAACAAGGATTTGAAAATGCAGATGATCATAAGTTCATTCAAACAGTAGCATCAAAATATGGAGTGTATTTTTCAAAGCCTGGAAATGGAATATGTCATCAAATATTTTTAGAAAGATTTGCAACACCTGGAGATACATTAACAGGTTCAGATAGCCATACACCAACAGCTGGTGGTGTTGGAATGCTTGCAATGGGAGCTGGTGGATTAGATGTTGCTCTTGCAATGGGTGGTGGTGCATATAATATAAATACACCTAAGGTTGTAAAAGTTGAGCTTAAAGGAAAGCTAAATAAAATGGTGGCTGCAAAAGATGTGATTTTAGAAGTACTTAGAATATGTACCGTAAAAGGTGGCGTTGGAAAAGTATTTGAATATTGTGGAGAAGGAATTAAAAGTTTATCAGTGCCAGAAAGAGGTACAATAACTAATATGGGAGCTGAACTTGGTGCTACAACATCAATATTCCCTAGTGATGAAAGAACTTTAGAATTCTTTAAAGCACAAGATAGAGAAGACGATTGGCTGGAATTAAAAGCTGATGAAGATGCTATATATGATGAAGAAATAGTTATAAATTTAAATGATTTAAAACCATTAACTGCAAAACCTCACAGTCCAGATAATGTTGTAACTGTTGAAGATGCAGGAAAGATTAAAGTCGACCAAGTGTTTATAGGAAGTTGTACTAATTCTTCTTATGAAGATTTAATGAAGGTTTCAAAAATATTAAAAGGAAATAAAGTACATGAAAATGTAAGTTTAGTTATTGGACCAGGATCTAGACAAGTTATGGAAATGATTGCTAGAAATGGAGCTTTAGCAGATATAATTAGTTCAGGAGCAAGAATACTTGAAAATTCTTGTGGACCATGTATTGGAATGGGTCAAGCACCAGGAACAAATGGAATATCATTAAGAACTGTAAATAGAAATTTCTATGGTAGAAGTGGAACACTATCAGGACAAATATATATTGTAAGTCCAGAAACAGCAGCAGTTTCAGCCATTAAAGGGTGTTTAACTGACCCAAGAGAAATGGATGTTGATATAAAAGTAGATATGCCTGAAAAGTTTATCATAGATGATTCTATGATTTTAGAACCTGCTAAAACTAATGCAGAAGTTGAAGTAGTCAGAGGTCCAAATATAAAGCCATTTCCAATAAATAAAGCACTTGGAGATAAGATAGATGGTAAAGTTTTAATAAAAGTAGAAGACAACATCACAACAGATCATATAATGCCTTCTAACTCAAAATTATTACCATTTAGATCTAATATTCCTTATCTTTCAGAATTCTGCTTTAATACAGTAGATACAGAATTCCCTAAGAGAGCTAAAGAATTTAATGGAGGGTTTATAATAGCTGGAGAAAACTATGGACAAGGTTCAAGTAGAGAACATGCTGCATTAGCACCTTTATATTTAGGAGTAAAAGCAGTTATTGCTAAATCATTTGCTAGAATACATAAAGCAAATTTAATAAACAATGGAATAGTACCAATTGAATTTAAGGATTCTTCAGATTATGAAAAAATAGATTTAGTTGATGATTTATTAATAGAAAATATAAGTGATAATTTAAATAATGGAGTATTAAAAATTAAAAACTTAACTAAAAATAGTGAATTTCAAGTTTTAGTTAAATTAACATCAAAAGAAATAGAGGTTATAAAAGCTGGTGGAAGATTAAATTATGTAAAGTTTAATTCATAGAAAAATTAATTTATATCAACACTGTTTTAAAACATAACCATATAAAAATGACTTTCTTAAATAAAAAGAAAAATTTAAGAAAGTCTTTTTTTATTTTAATACAAGTTTATATGAAAATATGATAAAATATGGATATACAATAAATTACAATAATTTAAATTACTTGAATTTTTCTTTGTAGAACCTTTGAAGTAGTGATATTAAGAGTTAGGGGGTAAATATATGAACAATAAGTTTAAAAGTAATATTTTTGCCTATATTATACCAATTACTGTTATTGTTATGTTAATAGCCATTGGATTTTCTGTATGTATAATACAAGTTAAAGAAGTAATAAATAAAGGCAATAAATCTGTTATTGTAAAAGCATCTGAAAATAATTCTATGTTCATAAATTATACATTAAATGATAATATACAATATATGAAGCATGTGTCTGGTATTTTCAATGAATTAAACGATTTCAAAGAAGAAAATGTTATGGACATTTTAAATTTGGAAGAAAGAAAAGATTTTTTAACAACAGGAATTATAACTTCGGATGGAATTTTAAATTGTATTGATGGTTCAATTAATGATATTAGTAACAAGGATTATTTTAAAAAATGGGAAAAAACTAATGAAGATGTTTTGACAATAGATACTGATTTAAAAACTGGCGAAAAAGTATTCATATATGTAACATCATTACTCCATAATGATAAAATTAAAGGGGCTTTATATGGAACCATATCATTTAAGGATATAGAAAAATTATTTATATCAAATTCTAAATTTTATCAACAGGTTGAGACATACATACTAGATAAAAATGGGGATATATTAATAGGGTCAGGTGATCTATTTAATATGTTAAACGATAGTAATATATTTTCATATCATGATTTAGATGATATAGAAATATTAAAAGATGATTTAACTAATAATAGAGATGGTGCTGTATTTATTACATTAAATAAAAATAAGTATATTTTGTCATACTCTAAAATAAATGACTTAAAGGATTATTATGTCTTATCTTTAATAGAGGCATCCAATATAAATGAAAAACAATATCTAACATCCTTAATGACTATGCTAGCGAGTTTTGTTATACTAATATTTTTAATACTTTTAATTTATATAAATTTTTATAGAAATAGAAAAGAAAAGTTAATTAAAGACATAGCATTTGTTGATGATATTACTGGAGGAAAAACTCTAACTAAATTTAAAATGGACATAAAAGAAGTCTTGGAAGAGAATATGAATTCGTCATATGCACTGGTGGAATTTGACATAGTTAGATTTAAAATTATAAATGATATATGGGGATATAAAACCGGGAATTTATTATTAAAATATATATCTGATATTTTGAAAAATAAATTATTGTATAAAGAAATGTTTTGTAGAGTAAGGGATGATTTATTTATATTGCTATTAAAATATAAAGATGAAAATGATATTATAGATAGAATTAATGCATTAGATAATAGTATGAGGTTTTTTGATAATGGAACTAAGGAAATTCCAAACTTTTCCCTTTCATATGGGGTATATGTTGTAGATGGAACAGAAGAAGATATAAATAAAATGATTGATAATGTAGCTTTTGCTAGGGAAACATCAAAAAGTGATTGTAATGAGTTTATAGGTTTTTATGATATAGAGCTTCAAAGTAAGTTAATAAAGCAAAAGCAAATAGAAGATGTTATGTATAGTGCATTAACTAATAGACAATTTGAATTATATCTTCAACCTAAGTATGATATAAAATTAGAAAGTTGTATTGGAGCAGAGGCACTTGTAAGATGGAACAATCCTGAAAAAGGATTAATAAATCCTATAGATTTTATACCTTTGTTTGAAAAAAATGGATTTATAGTTAATTTAGATATGTTTATTTTTGAAGAGGTATGTTCAAAAATAAATGAATGGAAGCAAAATAATATTAAATTAATTCCTATTTCAGTGAATATATCAAGAATTAATTTGAAAAATGTAGATTATTTTATAAAGAATATAAGCAGAATATTTAATAAATATGATATAAATCCAAATTTAATAGAGATTGAAATTACAGAGAGTGCAATATTTAATCATTATGATAATATGTTGCAAGCATTGCTTAGATTAAAAGCAATGGGATTTAGTATATCATTAGACGATTTTGGGACAGGTCTTTCTTCACTTAATATATTGAAAGATTTACCTATTGATACAATAAAACTTGATAGAGAATTCTTAAATAGTAAGGATAGTTCTAAAAAAGGTGAGATAGTAATAGCAAATATTGTAAGAATGGTTAAAGAATTAGATTTAAATGTAATCTGTGAAGGGGTAGAAACTCATGAACAAGCAGAATTTTTAAGTGAAGTAGGATGCAATAATGCTCAAGGATATTTATATGCAAGACCTATGCCAGTAAAAGATTTTGAAGAGAAGGAACTAACATTAGGGTTAATTCAAGATGTTATTTTAACAAGGCCTTAATATATGTATAAGGGAAATTGGACGGAATAAAATTCCATTTTGCACATTTCATATATTAACACATATTTAAAATAGTTTCTTTAATTACAAGTAATAAATGAAGTGTTTTTGAAAAGCTAATATTATATATAATTTATTATATATATTAGTAGCTTTTCTATTTTTTTGTTTTAAAGTTAATATTATATTTCCTATATTTAAAAGATAGATATATAATGAATCTTAAATATAGATATAAGAATTTTAAAGGAAGTGTATTATTTTGGATAAAAAAATAAGATTATCAGGTATAGCGTATGAAAGTTTAGTAAATGGTCCAGGAATTAGAAGAGTATTTTTCTCACAAGGTTGTAATCATAATTGTAAGGGATGCTTTAATCCAGACACTCATGATTTTAATGGTGGAGAAGAAAAAAATATAGATGAATTAATAGAAGATGTTTTATGTAATCCAATGATTAAAGGAATTACTTTTAGTGGAGGAGATCCATTTGAAAGAGCAGATCAATTTTCTTATATGGCAAAAATTTTTAAAGAAAATAATAAAAATATTTGGTGCTATACAGGATATACATTTGAATATATAAATGATAATTTAGAAAGCAATAAAGGTTGGAAAGATTTAATAAATAACATAGATGTATTAGTGGATGGAAAATTTGAAGAAAATAAAAAAGAAGATGGATTAAGATTCAGAGGATCATCTAATCAAAGAATAATAGATGTAAAGGAAAGTTTAAAATCGAATAAAGTAGTTATTTTTGATATTTAGCATATGCTTTAAGAATTTGTTTATATTGTAGTATAAAGCACATAGATTGAGTAATTTACTTTAAGAACACCAAAATATAAACATTTATTTTTAATGTAGATTTATAATAAAATATCAAAAATTAGTTATAATAAAACTTTAGAATGAGATTTTAAATAGGGGATGTGATGAGTGATTGATTTTAAATAGGGAATTTTATAAAAGAGATGCTTTGGAAGTAGCTAAAGATTTATTGGGTAAAATTTTAGTAAGAGAGATAGATGGTGTTATTTTAAGGGGAAAAATAGTAGAAACTGAAGCATACATAGGGTCAATTGATAAAGCATCACATGCTTATAATGGAAGAAGAACGGAAAGAACAGAGCCGCTATTTAAAGAAGGTGGAATATCTTATGTATATTTTATATATGGACTTTATCATTGCTTTAATGTAATAAGTGGAGAAGATGATGATGGGCAGGGAGTTTTAATTAGAGCATTAGAACTATTAGATAATTTTGATTATATTTCTTTAAAGAGGTTTAATAAGAAGTATGAAGAATTATCTACCGTTAAGAAGAAAGAATTAACTAATGGACCTTCAAAGTTATGCATGGCTTTTGGTATAGGTAAAAAAGATAATTATAAAGTGCTTTATGAAAAAGGTGATTTATATATAGAAGATAGTTATGATCATTATGAAATTGTTCAGACAACTAGGATAGGAATAGATTATGCTGAGGAAGCAATAGATTTTCCATGGAGATTTTATATAAAAGATAATAAATATGTATCTAAAAAATAATGATATGTTTTAAAAAGTGTTCATATATGCATAAATAAAAATGGACTAAGTAATTGAACTTAAGAACGCTAAAATGAGTATAGTCCCGTTTTAGCTTGTTCCCAATATAAAATTNNTGACAATACTCATTAAGGGTTCTAAAAGTCCAATTACAATGCCATTTTACCTATTGCATATATGAACATATAGTAAAAACAATTATTTAAAATATAATTGAAAATAGAAATCATAAAATAAGAAAACTCTTCATTATTATATAATGGAGAGTTTTCTTCGTAAATAAATAATTCATATTAGTATAACAATAAACATTATACTAGTTTAAGGGGACTAATGATTATTATGATTTTGTGGATACATTTATATTATGGACAAGCGAAAAAATTTTATACATTAATAGAGAAAAATTAAAAAACTTTTTTATTTTTTAAAATATCCTTCTTTATTTGTACGGAATAAAACCTAAGGGGAATGTAAAAATGCCAAAATAGTAAAATGACTACACGATTTCGAGAATATATAGCAGAGCAATCAAAAAGACGTAGTTTTATAGAATTAGAAAGAGAACTTGCTATATCTAATGTTACTATAAGAAATGTATTTTTAGATGAAGCTAAGAAAATACCTAAATTATTTGAAATTGAAACTCCTAATATTCTTGGTATAGATGAAATACATATACAGAGAGAAGGTAAGAGTCGTAAACAGGCATGGACTTTGATATGTAATAGAACTGACCATACTGTTATAGATATGCTTAGAAATAGAAATAAGGCTACTATAATAGATTTCTTTAGTGGCTATCTCAGATGATTTAACAATCTATAATGATACTGCAATGACAGTTAAGAATTGGGGGAGAGAAATATTTAATTATTTTTCATATGGTAGGCATTACTAATGCTTTTATTGAAGGTATTAACAATACTATTAGGGCAATTGAAAAACAAGGTCGTGGATATGACTTTGATGTACTAAGGGCAAAGACCATATTCTTTATTAATCATAAGATAATTAAGACAAGTTTCAAAACAGATGCTGTGCTCTACTCACAATCATTTACCGAGGAGGAACTTAATGAATTATATACTATAAAAGATAGAGATTATGGTGTTGATTTTAAAGACCTAACACAAGCAATAAATGAAGGACTACTTTAATGTAGTCCTTCATTTATACTATTGGTAATATTTGTTTCCACCATGAAATTAGAAGAGCCAAAAAATTATGTTAGACAAATTGCTAAGAATTATAACTTTATAAAAATAACCAAGATGAATTAACACTCGCTGTTGATTTATAAGTACATAAATTACAATCTTAAAATTAACTTAGATTTTATAAATATTTTTACAAATTAAAGAAATAACAAAAATCTGTAACAAAATAGCTACAGATTAAACTTTTTTAAAATGAAAACTTTTAAATAGATAAAAAGCTATAGCTAAGAAGTAGATAACTTGAGAGATTTTCGCAAAAAAAAAACTTATAATTGTCTTGTATTAATGAGAGGAGTTGTATTTATGTTAAATTCTAAAAAAATTAACCGTTGTTTTGCAATGGGAGGTCTCGGGCAAAATTTAGTTTATGCTCTAATGTCGGCATTTTTATTTTTCTTTACTGAAGGAGTTGGTTTATCAGCAGCTACTATTGGTACACTTTTATTTGTAGTTCGTATTTATGGATTGATTGTTGATCCAATTATAGCTGTAATAATAGAAAAAACAAACACTAAATGGGGGAAATATAAGCCATATATTATTTCTATGCCTCCTATTATAAGTATTTTACTTATTGCACTATTTTTTAAACCAAATTTAAGTCCAGGAACTCATATTATTTATGTATACGTTGTAACGATACTTTTTTGGACTGCTTACGCATTCTTTGATATTGCTTTTTGGTCAATTATTCCAGCTATTACTAAGAATGAAAATTTCCGCTTTAAACTTCTACAAAGCATCAAAATAGCTTCGGTTTTTGCAATATTTGGATTTGGAATAGCTCAGATGCCATTAGTTGATATATTAGGTAACGGAAGTTATTTAAAAGGATTTTTTCTTTTAAGTATAATTTTAGGAAGTTTATTTTTAATTTTTGGTCTTGTGTTATCTAAAGAATTATTTTCAAATGAATCTCTTAAGGACTTGGGTTTAAGTAAAACTTCTGAAATTAAAGATAAAAAAGTCAAGAAAAATAATAAACTTAAACTATCAGATATGATAAAAGCTCTTTTAGCTAATTCTCCATTGATTAATGTAATTTCAGCTAAATTATTCATATACACAGCATTATACATAAAAACAAGTCTATTAATTTATTTTTATAAATTTTCTCTTGGAAATGATAAACTTGGCTCTTTTTCAAATTTAATTGCTTTACCTGTTACATTAATTTTAATAGCTATATCTCCTAAACTATTAAAGAAATATGGTAATAAAAAGGTTATGTCATATTTTTTAGGTATTAGTGTAATAATTTCATTTATATACATAATTAATTTTAAAGTGTCTTATTTCTATATCATAATTGATGGATTATCAAGTGCTATTGTAGGTATGTATTCATTAGTTATTACTAATATGGTAGTTTCTACGGTGGAGTATGGTGAATGGAAAACAAACACAAGACTTGAAAGTGTAATTCTTTCTACTAATACTATTAGCTCTAAATTAACCTCAGGTATGTCAGCTGCTATTAGTGGATGGATTTTAAATGGAATAGGATATATACCTGGTAAGGTTCAAAGTGTAGAAACATTATCTAATCTTCATAATGCAATTGTATGGATACCTGTTGTAGGTTATGGAATAGCAATTATTATTTTATCAAGATACAAGCTTACTTCAGAAATGTATAACAATATAGTTAAAGACTTAGAAATCAGAAATAAGGAGAGTAAACAAGCGTGTTAGATTTAGAATTATTAAAAAAACAACCATTTAATTTGGATAAAAATCAAATTGAAGGTATTAAGGATAAATTAAATAAAATGTCATTAAAAGAAAAAGTAGGACAATTGTTTTTTCTAATGCATAACATTGAAATTACAGAAGAACAACTTATTGAAACTATTCAAAAAATTCAACCTGGTGGAATCATGTTAAGGCCTGTAACTAAAAATTTAGCAAAAGAAGTTATAGAAATAATTAATAGTAATAGCAAAATAAAGCCTTTTATTTCTGCTAATTTAGAAAATGGTGTTAATGGTATTTTAAGTGAAGGTGAAAGTTTTGGAAGTGCTATGCAAATTTCAGCTACTAATGATTTAAATCTTAGTTATGAAGCTTCACACTATATAGGATTAGAAAGTTTTAAATTAGGTTTAAACATGACTTTTTCGCCTGTTGTTGATTTAAATATTAATTATTTAAATCCTATTACTGGGACTAGAGCTTTTGGTGATAATACTTCTCGTGTTAAGTCTTTTTCAAAGCAGTTTTGCAAAGGATTAGAAGATGGTGGGGTTATTCCAGTAATTAAACACTTTCCTGGAGATGGTAAAGATGATAGAGATCATCATGTGTTACCTTCAGTAAATGATATGACTTTAGAAAAATGGAATGAAACTTATGGAAGTATTTATAAAGAATTGATTGATTCTGGTGTTCCTTGTATAATGGCAGGTCATATACTTCTTCCTTGTTTTGAAAGAAGTATAGATAAATCTATAGAAGATAAAGACTTAAGACCTGCTACATTATCTAAACATCTACTTAAAGATTTATTAAGAAAAGAGTTAAAATTTAATGGATTAATTATTACTGATGCAACACTTATGGGTGGTTTTAATTCATTTGCTACAAGAAAAGAAACTTTAATCCAATGTGTTAATGCAGGTTGTGATATGATATTATTTACTAAAGATTTGAAAGAAGACTTTTCAGCTATCCTTGAAGGTGTTTTAAGTGGTGCAATTTCAGAAGAAAGACTAAATGAAGCAGTTCTTCGTATTTTAGGAATTAAGGAATATTACAACAATTTAAAAAAAATTTCTAATGGTGAAATTAAAGATTATAAAGATTTATCAACAGAAATTTTTGATAAATCAATTACTCTTGTAAAGAATAATGAAAATATTTTACCAATCCTTCCTGAAAAATATGAAAAAGTTTTATTTATTCATTTAGGAAACGAAACCAAAAGTAAAGCAATCTTTTCAGAAGAACTTGAAAAATCAGGTTTTAAAGTTACTGTATTAGATAATAATAAACTTGACTTAGAGTTAATCATTGGTTCTATTGAAAAGTTTAAAAATAAATATGATATTGTAATATATGGAGTCGATTATCAGACTAAAAGTAATCAAACTTCAAATAGAATTGAATGGGGAATGCCTTTTGCTCAATTTATGCCATGGTTTGTTAAAGAAATTCCTGTAGTTATAATATCGCTAGGTAATCCATTCCACTTGTGTGACGCGCCACGTATACCAACTTATATAAATGCGTATAGTAATCAAAAAGCAAATATTGAATTGGTAGTAAAAAAGCTTATAGGTAAAAGTGAATTCAAAGGAATCAGTCCTATAGATCCATTTTGTGGGAGGTTTGATACTAGATGTTAATTAAAGGAGTTATTTTTGATTTAGATGGAGTAATTACAGATACAGCTGAAGGTCATTATAAAGCTTGGAAAAAGCTTGCTGATGAAATAGGTGTTTCTATATCTAGAGAATTTAATGAAGGACTTAAAGGTTTATCGAGAGAAGATTCTTTAGAATTAATTTTAAAACAAAATAATAAAAGTTCTAATTATACAAACGATGAAAAAATTAATTTGCTAGATAAGAAAAATAAATATTATTTGAATTGGATTTCTAATTTATCTAAAGAGGACATATTACCTGGAGTTGTAGTTCTTCTAAAAAAACTTAAAAATGCAGATATAAAAATAGGATTAGCATCTGCAAGTAAAAATGCACCACTTATATTAGAAAAATTAGATTTAACATCTCTCTTTGACATTATTGCAAATCCTGAACTAGTATCAAAAGGAAAGCCTGATCCTGGAATATTTCTTTTAGCAGCAAAAGAACTAAATTTACAGACAAAAAATTGTGTTGGAATTGAAGACTCATCAGCTGGAATTAAAGCTATTAATGATGCAGGCATGTATTCTATAGGGGTTGGAAACTTTGACTATTTAAAAGAGGCCAATTGCAATGTAAATTCATTGATTGAAATTGACTTAAAAAATATACTTTAACATTTTTAAATTTTGTTATATATATAATTTAAAAATGAAAGGTTTTATAACTGTACAAATAAGATTGTACAATGCTAAATTTGATTCATATCGGAGATGAACGTTTTAAGGAAAACATTGATTATAATGAAGAAGGAACAGCAAAATTCATTTCAAAAGCAAGTACAATTTATTGCACAAGATGATCATATCTTTGTTAAGTATTCTTATTTATCTTAAAGTTGCGATAGTTTATATTTTGCACTATTATTGGTTTATATATATTATGTTATATTGAAAAACTTATTTGTTTAGGAGGGATTTTAAGTGTTTTATGAAAATATTGACATACCAACACACCACAAAATTCCATATAAAGTTTTTATTCACAATTTAAAAATAGTCCCTTATCATTGGCATGATTTTTTAGAGATTATTTTAGTTCTTGATGGATCTATTGAATTAAATGTAGAAAATGAAATTGTGGAACTTCATAAAGATGAAATTTACATTGTAAACAGTTTTTATAGGCATTTTGCTAAGGCTATATCTGAAAAAAATATTGTTTATACTCTTCAAATAAAAGAAACTTTGCTAAAAAGTGAAATTAAAGATTTAGATACGATGGTTTTTAGTGTCTTAGAAAATACTAATTCAAATGATCTGTTTTTGCTTAAAAAGTATCTTTCTAAGCTAGCTTTATTAGATATTAAAAAGAATGATAATATTGATCTTTTGAGAAAGATAACAATTTTAGAAATATTAAATATATTAAAGCAACGTTTTTCTATAAATAATAAAGATAAGAAAGTATTATCATCTCAAGGGAAAACTTTAGATTTTATACTATATATTAATGATAATATTTCTAAGTGTTTTTCTTTGAATGATATTGCAAAAGAGTTTAATATGAGTCCAGCATATTTATCTAAGCTTTTCAAGAAAGAAACAGGTATCAATATTATGACATATGTAACTATTTATAGATTGCAACTTGCCTGTTCTGATCTTGTTCTTACTAATAAAAAAATTAGTGATATAGCTTTTGAAAGAGGATTTAATTCTATTAGCACATTTAATGAACGTTTTAAAAAATACTTTGAAATTTCTCCTAAAGATTTTCGCAAAAATAATAAACAGGATGTATTATTAGAAAAGAATGTTGTTTCATCTGCTTTATTTAACTATATTAACTTAATTTCAACAAATCCTTTTAATCAACTTTTTGAATATGATAAAGAAAATATAATAGAAATACCTCAAAATATACCAGCTTCAGATTGTAAAATGATTACAGTAAATACAGACGAAGAAAATGGACAATATCCATCAAATTTAACAAAAATGATAGGAATTGGACGTGCTAGCGATTTTCTAAATGTAAATATACAGGACCAACTTATTGCTGCAAAAAGTGAAGTGGGATTTAATCGTGTAAGATTTCATGGAATATTTTCAGATAATCTAATGGTTTTTTCATTAAAGGATGGAAATCCTCAGCTAAATTTCCGTTATATTAATCTTATTTTTGATTTTTTTGTTTCCAATGATATTATACCTTTTATTGAAATTGGTTTTATGCCTAAAGATTTAGCCTCTGGTAGTGAAAGTATATATCATTGGAATGCAAACACATCTGCTCCTAAAAATTTAGAACATTGGACATATTTAGTAGAATCGTTTGTTAAACATCTTGTTAATCGTTATGGTAAAAAGAAAGTAGAAACTTGGGATTTTGAAATCTGGAATGAACCACATTTAGATGGATACTATTGGCACAAATCACAAGAAGAATATCTTGAATTTTTTAAAGCAACATATATTTCTATAAAAAATGTAAATTTAAATCTTAAGGTTAGTGGATTTAGTGGCACTAGTTGGTCCGTTTTAGATACTAATTGGACAAAAAATGCCTTTGATTTCTTAGAAAAAAATAATATTATTCTTGATAATTTTACATATCATCTATATCCTATTCAATGGAATATAGATGAAACTTATTTTGAACATTGGAATGCTGATAGAAAAGGAAGGTATTGTTATGCAGAATCTAGCTATATTTTAAAAAGTGTAGAGAAAATTCATGAAACAGTTAGAAATTCTAAATGCATTAAAAAGAGTAACTGTATAATAACTGAATGGAATTCGTCTTCAGATCCAAGAGATTTATTGCATGATACAGCTTTTATGGGATCTTTTATTGTTAAAAATGTAATTGACTGTATTGGATACGTAGATGTTATGAGTTATTGGACATTATCAGATATATTTGATGAACATATCTTATCTTCTGATACTTTTCATGGTGGATTCGGATTGATAACAGTGGAAGGAATAAAAAAGCCAGCTTACTATGCTTTTAAGTTTTTAAATGATTTAGAGTCTATTATTCTTTATAAAGATGAGAATATGATTATTACAAAAGATAATCATGAAAATTTTCAAATTTTAATTCATAATTTTCAAGAATACGATCAATTATATAAAAGTTTTAATACATCTCATATAAATTTTAAAAATAGATATAGTGTATTTACAAATGAAAAAAGTAAATTTTTTAAAATAGTCCTTAACAATATCTTTGGAAAATACTCTATAGTAAGAGAAAGAGTTAATAGAAACTTTGGCTCTGCTTTTGATAATTGGATTAATTCAGGGGGAGAAAATTTAACATTAGAATATGAAAAATATTTAAAAAATATATCTATTCCTAAAATGGATTTTGGGGAAAGAACTATCCAAGGTGAATTGACGCTTACTGTTGATTTAGAAGTACATGAAATTACAATATTAAAACTAACTCCTATTTTATAAATAGTTTTTATTAAGTACATATTAAAAATCTGTAACTAATTAGTTACAGATTTTTTTACTTATGATAACTAAAAAGATAATTGCTATTTTAGCTATAATGACTATGGTAAGTTCTGTTCCAGCTTTTGCTGCTGAAAAAGGTGTTAAAAATTCTCCAAAGAAGATAGTAAAGCAAGAAGCAAAAGTAATAAAACAACAAGAAAAAGCCAAAAAACAAGAAGTAAAAGAATTAAAGAAACAAGAAAAAAATTGAAAAGCAACAAGAACAAGAACTAAAAAAACAACAAGTTCAAGCTATGTAACTTGCAAAGCTTAAGGAAAGAGCTGCTACTCACTTAACAAAGGAACAAATTAAGGAAAAAATAAAGTTGCTGACTGGAGATAAAAAAGAAATTTTTTTTGTATTTTACTTTATTGATATATGTATAAAAATATGGTATTGTATATTTGAGTAATCGATTAACTTAAGGAAAAAAAGGGGATTAAGATGGCATCAACAATAAAAGATGTAGCAAATTTATCTAAAGTATCCGTAGCTACAGTATCAAGAGTTTTAAATAATCTAGGAGGATATTCTGAAGAAACCAAAATTAGAGTTCTTAAAGTAGTTGATGAAATTGGCTATAAAAGAAATGCCATTGCAAGATCATTATCAACGAATACAACAAGAACTATAGGTGTAATTATACCGGATGTATCTACAAGCTTTGATGGTGAAATCATTGGAGGAATAGAGGATACAGCACATGATAATAACTATAGTGTTATACTTTGTAATGCTGGTTCAGAAGGAATTAGAACTTTAGAGTATTTAAGAATTTTAGAGGAAAGACAATTAGATGCTGTCATCATTGTAAGTATAAAAATAGAAGATGAATATTACAAGGCTTTAAAAAAAATTAATATTCCATATATACTTATATCTACAACATCACCTAAATATGATATGCCTCATATAAAAGTAGATGATTTATCAGCTGCTTATACTGCAACTAAGTATCTATTAGATAGAGGTCATAGGAAAATTGCTATGATAAGTGGAACTAAAGAAGATACAATAGCAGGATTACCTAGAGTACAAGGATATATGAAGGCACTTTCAGATTATGGAATAAATATAGATAATGACTTAGTTACATATGGAGATTTCTCTTATAAAAGTGGAATTGAATGCATGAATACTTTATTAGAAAGAAAAAAAGAATTTACAGCTATATTTGTAGCTAGTGATGATATGGCAGTGGGCGTTTTAAATGTTGCCTATAGAAAAAATATCAGAGTACCAGATGATTTATCAATTGTAGGATATGATAATACCAAGGTGGCTATAATGTCAATACCACCATTAACAACATTATCACAACCATTATATGAAATGGGCTGTAAGGCATTTAATGAAATTTTAAATATGTTAAATGGAAACGGTTCTAAAAATCAAATAATTATGGATCATAATATTGTTGAAAGGGAAACTGTAAAATGGTTTAAATAAACCATTTTATTTTTCAAGGTTACGTAATCGGTTAACCTAATACATAATTTATTTAGATCATGTTTTAGTAGAGTGTTTATATATGTCACTTTACCTAATATAGATATAAACATATATTTAAAACATAGTATTTATTTATAAAATAAAAAGGAGGAGTTTTTATGAAAAAAAATTGGTGGAGAGAAAGTGTAGTATATCAAATTTATCCAAGAAGTTTTAAGGATAGTAATGGTGATGGAATTGGGGATATAAGAGGAATTATAGAAAAGTTAGATTACTTAAAAGAATTAGGTATAGATGTAATTTGGCTTTCACCTGTATATAAATCACCTAATGATGACAATGGATATGATATAAGTGATTATAAAGATATAATGACTGAATTTGGTACTATGAATGACTTTGATGAGTTACTTAAATCAGCTCATAAAAAAGGAATTAAAATAATGATGGATTTAGTTGTAAATCATACATCAGATGAACATCAATGGTTTGTAGAAAGCAGAAAATCAGAAACTAGCAAGTATAGAGATTATTATGTATGGAAAAAAGGTAAAGATGGTCAACCACCAAATAATTGGACATCTTGTTTTAGCGGTCCAGCATGGCAATATGATGAAGAAACAGATATGTATTACTTGCATTTATTCTCTAAAAAACAACCAGATTTAAACTGGGAAAATAGTGAATTAAGAAATGATGTTTATTCTATGATGCAATGGTGGTTAGATAAGGGAATAGATGGATTTAGAATGGATGTTATTAATTTTATTTCTAAAAATCAAGAATTCCCTGATGGTGTAAATGGAGATTTTAGTAAGTATTCAATGAATGGACCAAGAATACATGAGTTTTTAGAAGAAATGAATGAAAAGGTTTTAAAAGGTAAAAATTTAATAACAGTTGGAGAAATGCCAGGTGTAAGTATTGAAGAAGCTAAGTTATATACTGGGGAAGACAGAAACGAACTTAATATGGTATTTCAATTTGAACATACAGACTTAGGTAATGGAAAGTATGGAAAATGGCATAAGAATTCATTTAAGTTAACAGATTTAAAGAAAATAATGACTAAATGGCAAAAGGGGTTAGAAGATTCAGGCTGGAACAGCTTATATTGGAATAATCACGATCAACCAAGGGTAGTTTCAAGATTTGGGGATGATAAGAAATATTGGAAAGAATCAGCTAAGATGTTAGCTACATGTCTTCATATGATGAAAGGAACTCCTTATATTTATCAAGGTGAAGAAATTGGTATGACTAATGTTGCATTTGATGATTTAAATGATTATAAAGATATAGAAATTATAAATGCATACAATGATCTTGTTGTTAAAAAAGGAAGATCGCATGATGAAATGATGGAAGGAATTCATGATAGAGGCAGAGATAATGCACGTACACCTATGCAATGGGATAGCAGTATAAATGCAGGATTTACAACAGGTATTCCTTGGATTAAGGTTAACCCTAACTACAATAAAATAAATGCTGAAAGTCAGGTAGATAGTAAAGATTCTATTTTTAATTATTATAAAGAGCTTATAAAAATAAGAAAAGATAATGAAATTATTGTTTATGGAAATTACGATTTAATTTTAGATGATAGTGAAGAGATATATGCATATGTAAGAACATTAAATGAAGAACAATTATTAGTAATATGTAATTTCTCTAGCAATACTTCAGAATTTAAATTACCTAATAATATAAAATCAAAATACAAAAAACTTCTTATAGCAAACTATGATGAATGTAAAGAAGAAACATTAGAGAATATAAGCTTAAGACCTTACGAATGTAGAGCATATCTTATTTAATAATGATATATCTTGTTTTGGGAACGATTCCTGAAACAAGATATATAGTCAACAAAGATTATAAAAAATAGGAGGTGAATACTATTTTTCTATGAGTATTAAGTACTATAGAAAAGTAGTTGGCATAATGAAGATTACAAAAATTCTTATTAGTTGCTTAACAATTTGTATTTTTTCTACATCACTTTTAACTGGTTGTAAAAGCAATGATATTAAAAATGCAGATGGAAAAGAACAAGTAGAAGTTTTTTTAAGTAAAGCAGAAGCAATAAATACATTTAAAAATTTTGAAGAAAAATTTGAAAAGGAAAATCCTGATATAGATGTAATTATTAGTTCACCAGCTCAAGCTATGACAGTATTAAAAACAAGATTAGTAAAGAATGATGTTCCAGATATATTAACAATAGCTGGGGAGATGAATTATGGAGACTTTGTAGATGCAGGCATTTTAGAAGATTTATCTAGTCAAAAAAATATTATAGATAGAATACAACCTGCTTACGTTAATGTTTTAAAAAGCTTAGAGTTTGAACCTAGTGACACTTTATGTGGAATACCTTATGCATGTAATGCTGGAGGAGTAGTTTACAATAAAGATATTTTTGAAAAATTAAAATTAAAAGTTCCAACTACATGGGATGAATTTATAGATACTGCTGAAAAGATAAAAGAAGCAGGAACTACACCATTTTACTTTACATTAAAGGATGCATGGACTGCCATGCCAGCTTGGAATGCTATAACAGCTAATACTGAATCTGAAGACTTTTTTATTGAACGTAGAAAAAATGAAGTTACATTTAGAGATGAATATAAACCAATAGCTGAAAAGATGGAAAAGTTAATGGAATATGGTCACAATGATAATTTTGGAATCGGATACAATGATGGAAATGTATCTTTTGCTCAAGGAAATGCAGCAATGATGATACAAGGAAATTGGGTTATTCCAGAAATATTAAAGATAAATCCAGATATGAATTTAGGAATGTTTGTATTGCCAACAAATAATGATGCAAGCAAGAACAATGTTGTTTCAGGTATCGATTTACTATTTGCAGTACCTAAGGATTCTAAGCATAAAGAAGCGGCAATTAAATTTTTAGATTTTATGACTAAGAATGAGAATGTAGAACTATATGCAAAAGAGCAGTTTGCAATTCCAGCAATTAATAATATATATCAACAAGATAAAACTGTAGAAGATTTGAATCCATATTTTAAAAATGGAATGGTTTTAGATTTTCCAGATCACCATTATCCAGCATCAATGCAAGTTGGAGATTTAGCTCAAGCTTATTTATTTGATAAGGATATAGAAAAGCTTTTAAATAGTTTAGATGACAGATGGAATAGATCACAGCAATAAAATAAGTTATAGGGGTGAACGAGCATGAAAGAGAAAAGAAGAGTGTTCTTATTAATGTCAATACCAGCAGTAATTCTATTTTTTATTTTTCATACATTACCTTTACTAAAGGGTATATCTTATAGTTTTACAAACTGGAGAGGATTTGGAACTTTTAGATTTGTAGGTATAAAGAATTATATAAGTATATTCTCAGATGAAAGAATAATTAATTCATATATGTTTACATTTAAATTTGCTTTACTTTCAACAATTATAGTAAATGTAATAAGCTTAATTTTAGCAGTAGGATTAAATTCTAAAATAAAATTCAAAAGTACTTTAAGAGGTATTTATTTTATTCCTAATATTTTAGGTGGATTAATAGTTGGATATATATTCAATTATATATTTACATTTATACTAACAAGTGCAGGGCAAGCGATAGGAAGCGAAGTTTTAAGTAAAAGCATACTTGGAAATCCTAATTTGGCATGGCTTGGGGTTGTTATAGTAGCATCTTGGCAAGCTATTGCATTTAACACAATAATATATATTTCTGGACTTCAAACTATTTCAGAAGATGTATATGAAGCAAGTGCAATTGATGGTGCGAATAAATGGATACAATTCAAAAAGATAACGTTTCCTTTACTAGCTCCATTTTTCACTATAAATATGGTGCTTGCAATGAAAAATTTCTTAAATGTATTCGATCAAATTATATCACTTACTGGTGGTGGTCCTTCAGGATCAACAGAATCTATAGCTGTATTAATATACAAAGCTGGTTTTGATGGTAGTCAATTTGGATACCAATCAGCAAACTCAGTTATTTATTTCATAGTAGTAGTAGCAATATCATTATTACAACTAAGAATCCTTGAAAGAAGGGAGATGCAATTATAATGTTCGCAGTAGCTAATAAATCAAGAAAAAATAAAGAATCTAAAGTAAATAAAGATGAGAAAACAAATTGGTTTGTAACAATACTAATGATTTTAGGAACTATAACTGTACTTTTTCCATTATTAATAACAGTACTTATAGCATTGAAATCACCACAAGATATGATGAACGGAATCTTTTCATTACCAAAAGTGTTTCATTTTGAAAACTTTACTAAAGCTATAGAAATGACTAATTTCTTTAATGCATTAAAAAACAGTTTAACTATTACAATAACAACTGTTATATTAACACTTATCACTAATTCAATGGTTGGTTATGCAATAGCAAGAAATATGCATAAAAAAACATATAAAGCGATGTACTATTATTTTTTAAGTGCTATGTTTGTACCATTTCCAATTATAATGCTTCCACTTGTAAAGCAAGTTAGTGTTTGGAATATGGATAATATAATTGGATTACTTCTTTTATATACAGTGTATGGACTATCTTCTAATGTATTTTTATATGTAGGTTTTCTAAAATCTATACCAATAGAATTAGAAGAAGCAGCATTGATAGATGGAGCAAGTACTTGGCAAGTATTTTTTAAAATAATATTTCCAATGTTAAAACCAATACATGCAACAGTAGCAATTTTAACAGCATTATGGTGTTGGAATGATGTTATGTTACCACTTGTAATATTAAGTAACCCGGACTTTGCAACTATTCCTTTAGTTCAATTTATATTCCAATCACAATTTGGAACAGACTATAATTTAGCATTTGCATCATACTTATTAGCGTTAATACCTATATTATTATTCTACTTAGTAGCACAAAAAGGTATTATCGATGGAGTTACTAAAGGGGCTATAAAATAATTATTAAAACATATAAAAAATGAACCTATAGTTTAATATAGGTTCATTTTTATCTTTATTTTCTTAAATAAAAAATTTTAAAAAAAGTAGTTATTTTTCTTCACTATCTTTAGTTTTTTTATCTATACCACATGAAACCCATGGATAATCTGGATTACTTGAATCACATGGCTTTGATGGATCTACTTTAACCTGTTCTTCTTCAAAAGTTACTTCATATTTATCTGTACAATTACATTCATTTTTTTTGTTTAAATTTTCTTTATTACTCATATTACTTCGCTCCTATCTCTCTGTATTTCATATTTTTATTATAAAACAAATATTATTAATTGACAATACTTATTAAATAATATTTTAGATTATTTAGTATATTTTGTATTTATCAAATTAATTATATGTTATTCATAACTTTTATATTTATACTACTTAGCGCTTTATTCAAATTAGTTTTTCAATTTAAAAAATTATTTTGTGAAGTAGCTTTAAATTAATATAAAGATAAAACTAAAGAGCAAGTTATTTTAAACTTGCTCTTTAGCTATTACTTATTTATTAAATTTTTCTAGAATTCAGATGTTCCAGGAGTTCTAGGGAATGGTATTACGTCTCTGATATTTGTCATACCAGTGATGTACATGATTAATCTTTCAAATCCTAAACCAAATCCAGCATGTTTAGTTTCTCCGTATTTTCTTAATTCTAAGTACCACCAGTAATCTTCTTTCTTAAGACCTAATTCAGCCATTCTAGCTTCTAATTTATCAAGTCTTTCTTCTCTTTGGCTACCACCAATGATTTCTCCGATACCTGGTACTAAAAGATCAGTTGCAGCAACAGTTTTATTATCTTCATTCATTCTCATATAGAATGCTTTAATTTCTTTAGGATAATCTGTTACAAATAGTGGCTTTTTAAAGTGTTCTTCTGTAAGATATCTTTCGTGTTCAGTTTGTAAATCGATACCCCAAGATACGTCATAATCAAATTCTTTATCACATTTCTCTAAGATTTCAACAGCTTCTGTGTATGTAACTTTAGCAAAGTCTGATGAAACAACATGATTTAATCTTTCTAATAATCCTTTATCAACAAATGAATTGAAGAATTGTAATTCTTCTGGACATTCATCCATAACATATTTTATAACGTATTTAAGCATTGCTTCTGCAAGTTCCATATCATCTTGTAAATCAGCAAATGCTATTTCAGGTTCTATCATCCAGAATTCAGCTGCATGTCTTGTAGTATTAGAATTTTCAGCTCTGAATGTAGGTCCAAATGTATATATATTTCTGAATGCTAATGCAAAACATTCAGCATTTAATTGACCAGAAACAGTAAGGTTAGTTTCTTTACCAAAGAAGTCTTTAGTATAATCAATATCTCCTTCTTTAGTTAATTCAGGAGCTTTAGGGTCAAGAGTAGTTACTCTAAACATTTCTCCAGCACCTTCACAGTCACTACCTGTAATTATTGGAGTATGAGTATATACAAAACCTTGTTCTTGGAAGAATTTATGTATTGCAAAGGCAGCAACTGAACGTACTCTAAATGTTGCTGAGAATGCGTTACTTCTTGGTCTTAAATGTGCAATTGATCTTAAGTATTCAAAAGTATGTCTTTTCTTTTGAAGTGGGTAATCAGAATTTGACATTCCTTCAATAACTATTTCTTTAGCTTGAATTTCAAATGGTTGCTTAGCATCTGGTGTAGCAACTAATGTACCAACAACTGAGATTGAGGAGCTTATTGGTAATTTTGAAATTTCTTTAAAGTTACCTAATTTGTCATCAAAAACTACTTGGATATTTTTAAAGAAAGAACCATCATTTATTTCAATGAAACCAAAAGCATTAGATGCTCTTAAAGTTCTTATCCAACCTGATATCATTACTTCCTTTGAAAGAAATTGATCAGTTTCTCTATAAATTTTTTTAATTAAAACTGTATTTTTCATTTACATGACCTCCATAATTTAATTCATTAAATATTTAATTTATCTATATGATTAACATATAATAATGAGTTAATATTTATTTTATAAAATATAAAAAAGTATAAAAAAAACTCCCGTCCCCGTATGGGACGAAAGTATTATTTCGTGGTACCACCCAATTTGCCATATAACATATAAAATTATATGACTTCTCTTAGATTATTAACGAGGTTGCCCCCGTCTAAGCCTACTAATTATTAAAAACTTTCGGTTAGAAACTCAGAGATGTTCTTCGGAATAGACTTCGTATAAGGCTCACACCATCCCTTACTCGCTAAGACTATATTCTAAACGTACTCTTCTCATCAAAGTAATTACAATATTACATTGTGTATAATTTTACAGTATTTCTTTTACAAATGCAACAGAGTTATTCTAAACCTTTTTCAAAACTTTTAATTAATTTTGAAGGAAAGTTTAATAAAGTCATATCTTTTACGATTCTTGGGTACTCATATTCTAATTCTTTTATCTGCGCTTTAATCCCGCTAATCTCATTTATATCTAACAAACAATAAGTAAGATTAGGTCTACCTATTTTAGGCTTTCCAATACTACCACAATTTATATACATTTTTTCTCCAAAACTTTTAATAGAAGGAATATGGGTATGTGCACAAACCAAAATATCTTCTTCCATAGTTTCTATTATATTTTTAGTATCTTCAGCGTCTTCAAATAAATATTGATTAAGTATGCTTGGACTACCATGAACAAATATTATTTTTTTGCCTTGAATATTAATACTAATAGATGATGGTAAATTACTTAAAAAATATCTATTTTGTGCTCTAAGCTCATTGTATGTCCAAGGAAGAGAAAAACTATTTATTGCAGTTTCTCTTATAAAAGTATAATCATTATCTATAACAGATTTATCATAATTTCCTTGAATGCAAAGAATATTTCTTCTTTTAATCATTGCTATAACTTCATTAGGATGTGGTCCATATCCAACTAAATCGCCTAAACAAACAATTGAATCCACTTTTTCATTGTCTATATCTTGTAATGCTCTAATAAGTGAATAAATATTTCCGTGTATATCTGAAATTATTGCTATTTTCATAACTAACTCCCCTTATGTTTAAATATAAAATTGTTAAATATATTATATCATTATAATATTATTTTTAGATGCAAAGTTATATAATAAATTTTATAGAATATTTTAATTTATTATATACAAATAATATATAGAAAAGATATGTTTTAAATATTTGATTATATATTGAATTATGTACAATTTTGATTAATTATATATAAATTTTACTAAAACATAGATTAAAAACAGAAACAAAATTTATTAAAATAATTACTAAGTTAAGGGGTTGATTTTATGAAAAATCATAGAGTTTTAAAAGTAATAAAAGAAATGGAGTCACAAGGACTTTCACAAATAATAGTTACATCACCAGCATCAATTTATTATCTTGTAGGTAAAAGAATTTCGCCAGGAGAAAGAATGATTGCACTTTACATAAATTCTTCTGGAAATCATAAATTTATAGTTAATAAGCTTTTTCCAATAGAAGAAGACTTAGGTGTAGATATTATTTGGTATACAGATAGTGATGATTCAGTTGAAGTATTAAGCAAAGTTTTAGAAAAGGATAAAGTTTTAGGTATAGATAAAGATTGGAGTGCTAAATTTTTGATAAGATTAATGGAGCTTAACGTAGTAAAAGGCTTTGTAAATTCATCTCCAATAATTGATAGCTTAAGAATGATTAAAGACTCAGAAGAGATTGAACTTATGAAAAAATCATCACAAATAAATGATAGAGTTATGTTAAAACTTCAATCAGAGCTTAAGGAAGGCATGACAGAAAAATATTATCAAAGATTACTTGCTGAAATATATGAAGAAGAGGGTGCAAGTGGATTTTCATTTACACCAATAGTAGCATTTGATACTAATGGAGCAGATCCTCATAGTGAATGTGGAAGTACAAAGCTAAAGAAAGGTGACACTATAGTTTTAGATATAGGAGGAATATATAATTATTATTGCTCTGACATGACTAGGACTGTATTCTTTGGAGAAGAACCTAATGACCATAAAAAAGAAATATATGAAATAGTTAAAGAAGCAAACTTAAATGCTATCAAAAAAGTAAAAGATGGTGTGAAATTTTCAGAAATAGATTCTGCTGCAAGAAGCTATATAGATGATAAAGGATATGGTGAATTCTTTACTCATAGAACAGGTCATAGTATAGGTTTAGAAACTCATGATAAGGGAGATGTAAGCTCAATAAATCATGAAGAGGTTAAAGCTGGAATGATATTCTCCATTGAACCTGGAATATATCTAAAAGATGACATAGGAGTTAGAATAGAAGATTTAGTATTAGTAACAAAAGATGGTGCAGAAATACTAAATTCAGTAACAAAAGAACTTACAGTTATATAAGATTATATAGAGAGTAGTATAAGTTTTGAAATTCTAATTGTATATTATGTAATATGGAATTTTAGTTGAGAATTGATAGTTGAAAATGGAGAGTTAAGGAATAAATTTCAAGTTGAAATTTAAACGTATATTTTTTAGAAAGCCTATGGCTTTCAGCCAAAACTCTCAACTCTCATCTATCCACTTTCAACTAATAAAAAAATTAATTTATCATTTTTTATTAAAATCTTAAATATTATTATTTTTCTTGGTTAAGGTATTTTTCACCAACGATGACAACATCGCCAGCACCAACTGTAAGAAGTAAATCATTAGGTTTAGCATTTTCATTTACATACTTTAATGCTTCATCATGAGAATGGACATTTGTACATTTAACGCCTTTAGCTCTTAAAGCTTCTCCTAAATCATTTGAAGAAACTAATCCAGTATCTTTTTCACGAGCAGCGTAAATATCCATTAGAACAACTTCATCAGCATCAAAAAATGCATCTGTGAATTCATCAAACAATGTTTTAGTTCTTGTATAAGTATGTGGTTGGAATACACAGAAAGTTTTGTTATGAAGAATTTTCTTTGATGTATTTAAAGTTGCCTTTATTTCTACTGGATGATGAGCATAGTCATCTATAACAGTAACACCATTTACTTCTCCCTTATATTCAAATCTCTTATGCGCACCCTTACATTCTGATAATCCACATATTATATCATCATAATTAAGATTAAATACAAGTGATACACAAATTGAAGAAAGTGCATTTAATATATTGTGTTCTCCAGGATTGCTTAAAGTTAAATCAAATAATTTATCATTGTGTTTATAAACATCAAAAGAAGCACAACCCTTTTCATTGAAAGTTATATTTCTAGCAGTTATATCAGCGTTTTCAAATCCATAACTTAAAGTATTACATTTAGCTTTAGATAAAATTTCTTTTACCCTAGAGTCACCAACATAGCCTATTAAATAACCATCATTAGGAATTAAATCTGCAAATTGTCCAAATGTTTCAGTGATTTCATCTATATCTTTATAGTAGTCTAAGTGATCAGCATCTATATTTAAAATTACTCCAACATAAGGGAAAAAACTTAAAAATGAACGTTTATATTCACAAGCTTCTGTTATAAAGTAATCACTACTACCTATTCTGAAATTACCACCAATAACATCTAATTCTCCACCAACAAGTATAGTTGGATCTAAATTAGCTTTTAAAGTTATATTAGAGAGCATAGAAGTACAAGTTGTTTTTCCATGTGCACCAGAAATAGCAACATTATATTTATGTCCCTTCATGATATTTCCTAAAAATTCTGCTCTATTCATTAAGTCTATATTATTTTCTTTAGCATAAATAAGTTCAGGATTATTTTCAGGTATAGCAGCTGTATAAACTACTAAATCAACATCTTTTATGTTTTTTTCACTGTGGCCTATGTAAATATCAGCTCCAGAAAGTCTTAATTTTTTTAGTATTTCTGATTCCTTAAAATCTGAACCTGAAACTGTATATCCACTATTTAGTAAAACAGCAGCAAGACCACTCATACTGATTCCACCGATACCAATAAAGTGAACTTTCTTATCTCTATCTTTTATAAAATCGAAAGACAAAATATCAACTCCTCTATATTTAATTATATCCTAAACAATACTCGTAAATTACTTTATAATGATATTTGGATACTTATTTATAATTATATACATTTTTCCATAAATGAAATACAAAAAAAACAATTACTCAAATATTTTATGCTATTTTTTCAAATATGTGAAGAATTTTTGTAATTAAGAACTTTTGTATTTAAAAACCATTGATATTGAGTAAAATTTAGAATAAAATATGAATGTTAAGTATAATTAATCAAAAAATAATTCGTGAATAATTGATGTGGGTGATTTTTATGGAAAAATTAAGCAGAAACAACCGAGTGGTTGCTATAACAAAAATTTTAATAGAAAATTCAAATAAAATAATAGGTTTAAATAAGTTTTCAGAATTGTTAAATGCAGCAAAATCCACTATAAGTGAAGATATAGTTATAGTGAGAGAACTTTTAGAAAAACTTAAAATGGGAAGAATAGAAACAATTGCTGGAGTTGCAGGTGGAATTAAATATATTCCAATGATTGGAGATGATGTAGCTAGAGACTTTGCATTAAAGCTATGTGATCAATTAAAGGATGATGGAAGAGTAATACCTGGTAACATAATATATATGACTGATGTGATGTATAATCCAGAAATTATTAGTACTGCAGGTGTTATGTTATCATCGTGCTTTCAAGAAAAAAATGTAGATTATGTTATAACTGTTGAAACAAAAGGAATTCCTTTAGCTTATGAAGTAGCTAGAAATTTAGGAGTACAATTAGTAATAGCAAGAAGAGACAGTCAATTTACAGAAGGAACTACTGTCAGTATAAATTATGTATCTGGAAGCAGTGGCAGATTACAACAGATGTCTCTTTCAAAAAAATCTATGAAACCCAAGAGCAGATGTATATTTATCGATGATTTTATGAAGGCTGGAGGAACAGCTCTTGGAATTAAAGATTTATTAACAGAATTTGAGAGTGAACTAGTAGGAATAGGTGTATTAGTTGATAATAAAGAGATCAATAAAAAGTTAGTTGATGAATATGTTTCCATAGTAGAATTAAAAGCTGTTGATAAAGAAGCTATTTTGGAAATTCAACCTTCAAAAAGATTTTTGTAACAATTCGTATAAATAAAACAAATTTCTTAATATTTAGATGATTTTAGAAGGGATTTAAACATTTTCGGAGAACTTAGTTAAGTATAAGTATTTTTAAATGCAACTTGGAGGTGTACGAAAATGCAAATCACAGATGTGAGAATTAGAAAAATTTCTTCAGAAGGAAAAATGAAGGCAATAGTTTCTGTAACTTTTGATAACGAATTTGTAGTACATGATATTAAAGTTATTGAAGGCCAAAATGGGTTATTTATAGCTATGCCTAGTAGAAAAACTCCAACTGGAGAATTTAAAGACATCGCTCATCCAATAGTTATGGATTCAAGGGAAAAGATACAAAACGAAATTCTAAGCGCTTACGAAAAAGCTATTGAAGAACAAGAAGTGGAAGAATAAAGTTTAATAATTGGGAAAAATGAGAGGAAGATAAATGCTTCCTTTTATTTTTTGTACAAATTTAAGATGCATTAGATAAAACTTGAAATAAAAATTCGTTTCAAATATAATTAATTAGTATGAATTTAAAGCATATTATTAACATATTTTGTTAAGAATATGTTTGTAAATGAGGTGGGATAACAATGTATAAATGTGCCTTAGTTTTAGCGGCTGGACAAGGAAAAAGAATAAAATCAGATTTACCTAAAGTTTTACATAAAGTATGTGGAAAAGAAATGGTTAATCATGTTATAGATACCATAAGAAAAGCTGGAATACAAGATGCCAATATAATAATAGGAAAAGGAGCAGAACTTGTTAAAGAAAGAACTGCAGAAAAGGATGTGACTTATTCACTTCAATTAGAGCAGTTAGGAACAGGTCATGCTGTACAATGTGCATCAGAATTTTTAAGAGGTAAAAAAGGCACAGTTGCAGTTTTTGCTGGAGATACTCCATTAATTAAGGAATCTACTATTAAAAATTTATTTAATACTCATATTGAAGAAAAAAATGCAGCTACAATATTAACTGCTATTATTGATGATCCAACAGGCTATGGAAGAATAATAAGAAGCGGTAATGAAGTATTAAAAATTGTAGAACATAAAGATTGTAATGAAGAAGAACTAAAAGTTAATGAAATGAACTCTGCTATATATTGTTTTGATATAGAATTATTATATGAATCATTAAGTAAACTAAGCAATAACAACGAACAAGGTGAATACTATCTTACAGATGTTATAGAAATATTAAAATCTGCAGGACATAATATAGGAGCAGTTGTAACTGATTTTGAGGAAACTATAGGGGTTAACTCTAGAGCTCAATTAGCTCAAGCTGAAGAAATACTTAAAGATAGAATAAACTTAAAACATATGGAAAATGGAGTTACATTAATAGATCCTAAAACAACATATATAGGTATTGATGTAGAAATAGGAAAGGATACTATAATATATCCTAATAATATTTTTGAAGGTAATACTATTATAGGGGAAAGATGTATAATATATCAAAACTCAAGGATAAAGGATAGTATTATAAAAAATGAAGTAGATATTCAATCTTCTGTAATTTTAGACAGCAGTATTGGCAATAATACTACTGTTGGACCATTTGCATATATAAGACCTGAAAGTAAAATTGGAGAAAAAGCAAGAATAGGTGACTTTGTAGAAATAAAGAAATCTACTATTGGAGATGGAACAAAGGTATCTCATTTAACTTATATAGGCGATGCTGAAGTAGGTAAAGAATGTAATTTCGGTTGTGGTACAGTAGTAGTAAATTATGATGGTAAGAAAAAATATAAAACTATTATTGGGGATCACAGCTTTATAGGATGTAATACAAACTTAGTTTCACCAGTAGAAGTAGGGGATAATACCTACATAGCAGCTGGCTCAACTATTACATCGGAAGTACAAGAAGGTGACCTTGCAGTAGCAAGAGCTAAGCAAAGAAATATTAAAGGATGGGTAGCTAAAAAAGGATTAAAAAAATAATTTTAATTATAAATCAGCCAAAATTTTAAGGAGGTCTTCTTATATTATGATAAGCCATGAAAGAAATATAAAAGTTTTTACTGGAAATTCAAACTGTAAATTAGCACAAGATATAGCAGATATATTAGGTGTGCCAGTAGGAAAATCAAAGGTATCAACTTTTAGTGATGGAGAAATATCTGTCGATATTAATGAAACTGTAAGAGGTACTGATGTATTCATCGTACAATCAACATGTTCTCCTGTTAATGATAATTTAATGGAATTATTAATAATGATAGATGCTTTTAAAAGAGCATCAGCAGGTAGAATAACAGCAGTTATTCCTTACTATGGATATGCAAGACAAGACAGAAAAGCGAAAGCTAGAGATCCAATTACGGCAAAACTAGTTGCCGATTTAGTAACAGCAGCAGGAGCACATAGAGTTTTGACTATGGATTTACATGCATCGCAAATTCAAGGATATTTCAATATACCAGTTGATCATTTATTAGGAGCACCTATATTAGCTAAGCACTTTATATCAAAAGGATTAGCGGAACAAGATGATGTGGTTGTAGTATCACCAGACCTAGGAAGTGTAACAAGAGCAAGAAAATTCGCAGATAATCTTCATGCACCAATAGCTATAATAGATAAAAGAAGACCTAAAGCGAATGTTTCAGAAATTATGAATATTATTGGCGAAGTTGAAGGAAAAAGATGTATATTAATTGATGATATGATAGATACAGCAGGAACTATATCAAATGCAGCTAATGCCCTTAAAGAATTAGGTGCTAAAAATGTTTATGCATGCTGTACGCATGGAGTTTTATCAGGACCAGCATGTGAAAGATTAGATAAATCTGCAATTGAAGAACTAGTATTATTAAATACTATTCCAGTAGATGTAGAAATGGAAAATATGAAGATTACTGCTCTTTCTGTTGCTCCACTATTTGCAGAAGCTATTAAAAGAATATACGATGATGAACCAATAAGTAAATTATTTGAAGTATAATCTTGTATACATATAATAAAACCTCCTATGAGCATATCATGGGAGGTTTATTAACATGTTAAACAAGATTTCATATTGTTTGTAAGTAATCTAAAAAGGAGTAATTTTTTTTATGGATAAATCTTTTGGAAAGGTTTTAATTATAAGTAACGATATATATAGCAATGATTTAATGGATAATTATTTAAAATTATCAGGTTATAAAACTAAAATAGTGCTAGATGGAAATGATGCTAAAAGTGTATTTTTGAAATATGCCCCTAATATAATTTTGTTAGATTTACTTACAAAAAATCTTAATGGTATGGATTTTTTAAAATGGATAAGAAAACAAAGTAATATTCCTATTATAGTAGTTACAAGTAATGATTGTCTTTTTGATAAGGTTTTAGCATTTGATATAGGTGCAGATGATTATATTTTAAAGCCATTTAAAGTAGAAGAGTTAGTTGCTAGGATGAAAGCTATTATAAGAAGATGTAGCATAGAAAATAATAAAACAGATATAATATCTATATCTCATTTATCAATAAATTTAAGTACCTATGAAGTTATTTTTAAAGGAAATATAATTAATTTACCACCAAAGGAATTTGAATTATTAGTTTTTCTTATAAATAATCCTAATAAGGTTTTTACAAGAAAAGAATTATTAGATGAAATATGGGGAAATGATTATAAGAGTGATTGTAGAACTATAGATGTTCATATCAAAAGATTAAGAGAGAAGTTTGAACCAGATGCAAATTATAAAATAGTTACACTTTGGAGAAAAGGCTATAAATTTCAAACAAAATAATTAAATATATGAAATATATTATTATTTAGTATAATAGAAGATAAATTAGTATAATTAAAAGATATGCAAAGGAGAAAAATATGTTTTTAATAGTTGGACTTGGAAACCCAGGAAGTAAATATGATAATACAAGACATAATATTGGATTTGAAGTTATTGATAACATTTCAAATGAGTATAATATTGATATAAATAGGCAAAAATTTAAAGGTGTATATGGTGAAGGATTTATAGCTAATAATAAGGTTATTGTATTAAAACCAACCACATATATGAATTTAAGTGGGGACAGCGTAAGAGAAGTAGCTAATTTTTATAAAATAAGTAATGAAAATATTATAGTAATATATGATGATATAAGTTTAGATATAGGAAGACTAAGAATAAGAGAAAAAGGCAGTGCAGGCGGGCATAATGGTATAAAGAGCATAATAGCAAATTTATCAACGGATGTTTTCCCAAGGATTAAAGTGGGTGTTGGACAACCTAACGTTAATTTAGTTGATTATGTTTTAGGAAAATTCTCAAAAGAAGAAAAAGAAGTATTAAAAGAAAGTATTGAAGCAGCGACAAATTCGGTAGAAGAAATAATAAAACAAGATGTAAATTCAGCTATGAACAAATTTAATGGATTTAAGGCTGATAAAAGTATTTAAGGATGGTGTATAAGATGAGATTAAAAGGGTTATTAGAGCCCTTAGAAACTGGTATTGAGTTAAAAAAAATATTGCAATCTATTAATGAAAAAACTTATCCAGTAGGTATATATGGGTTATCAGATTCAGGAAAATCTTATATGATAGATGGAATATTTGAAAATATTGAAAAATCTATTGTTATTGTTACTCAAAATGATATGGAAGCTAAGAATCTTTATGAAGACTTAATTTTATATACTAATGAAGTATATTATTTTCCTGTAAAAGAGACGGTTTTTTATAATATAGATGCTGTATCAGGTGATTTAAGATGGGCAAGATTAAATGTAATAAATGAGATATTAAATAATAAAAATAAAAAAATAGTAATAACATCTATAGATTCTTTTATGGCAACATATGCTCCGCATAAACTATTTATTAAATATAGTATGACTATAAAACAAGGTACTGAGATTAATTTTAATGAAATGTCTTCAAAATTAATTGAAAGTGGCTATGAGAGAGTAGAAATAGTTGAATCAAAGGGACAATTTTCTGTAAGAGGAGGAATATTAGATATATTCCCAACATGTTCAACTTATCCTTATAGAGTTGAACTTTTTGGAGATGAAATAGAATCTATTAGAACTTTTAATTCAGAATCTCAAAGAAGCATAGATAAAGTTAAATCTTTTAAAGTGTTTCCAGCAAAAGAAATATTAGTGTCTCAAGAGTCAATGAATAAAGCAAAAGAATCAATTTTAAATGAATTTAAGAAAATTTCTTCACATAATAAAGAAAAAGAAAGAATAGAAAAATTAGAAAAGGTAGTTAAATCTAATATAGAATCACTTGAAGAAAATTTAACATTTGAAACTATAGATAGCTATTTACCTTATTTTTATGATGAAATAGAAAGCTTTTTTGATTATTTTAAAAATTATTTATTTATAATGAATGATGTTAAACGATGTAAAGGTAAATTAGAATCATCTTACTTGGAATTTGCTGAAAATTTCACTTCATTTCTTGAAAGAGGAGATATACTTCCAGGTCAAGAAAAGTTATTAATTAATGAACATGATACATTAGATAAATTTGAGAAATCAAATATACTTTTCTTTGAAACTTTAAATAATACAGAAAAATTTTTAAAACCTTTCACGAGTATAGAGTTAAAGCAAACAACGTTAAGCAATTATCAAGGTCAATTAGATATACTAATAGAAGACATCTTAGACAAAAAATCAAAGGGATATAAAACAGTAATATTATCTGGTACTAAAGTCAGAGGAGAAAGACTTGTAGATACCTTAAGAGATAGAGGTGTTGAAAGTTCTTATAAAGATAAGATAAAGGAAATACAATTTGGAGAAGTTGTAATAACATGTGGTAATCAATTAAAGGGATTTGAATATCCAGAATATAAATTATGCATTATATCAGATAAAGAAGTATTTGGTGAAGCAAAGAGAAAATTAAAACCAAAGAATAAAAAGAAAAAGGGTATATCTAAAATAAAAAGCTTTAATGAATTGAAGCCAGGGGATTATGTAGTCCATGTAAATCATGGAATAGGAGTCTATAAAGGAATAAAACAGATAGATGTATCTGGTCATAAGAGAGACTATCTAGATATTGTATATGACAAAGGTGATAAATTATATGTTCCAGTAGAACAACTTGATTTAATTCAAAAATACATTGGTAGTGAGGGTAAATCACCTAAAATTACAAAACTTGGTGGAGCTGAATGGCAAAAGGCTAAGGCAAAAGTTAGAAAATCAATCAATGATATTGCAGAAGATTTAGTGAAGTTATATGCCACTAGATCTACAATAAAAGGTCATAAATTTAGTAAAGATACTCAATGGCAAAGACAATTTGAAGATGAATTTCCATTTGAAGAAACACCAGATCAATTAACTTCATTAGAAGAAATAAAGAAAGATATGGAATCTGATAAAGTTATGGATAGATTGCTTTGTGGTGATGTTGGATATGGAAAGACGGAAGTAGCATTAAGAGCTGCTTTTAAAGCAGTTATGGATGGAAAACAGGTTGCTTTATTAGTACCAACAACTATCTTGGCTGAACAACATTATAAAAATATGAAAAAGAGATTTTCTGATTTCCCAATTAAAATAGATATGGTAAGTAGATTTAGGACAGCTAAAGAACAAAAAGTTACAATACAAAGATTAAAAGAGGGAAATGTAGATATTTTAGTTGGTACTCATAAATTAGTATCAAAGGATATACAATTTAAGGATTTAGGATTGCTCATAGTAGATGAAGAACAACGATTTGGAGTATCTCAAAAGGAAAAAATTAAAAATATAAAGAAAAATGTAGATGTTTTAACATTAAGTGCAACACCTATTCCTAGAACACTTCATATGTCGTTAACTGGTGCCAGAGATATATCTGTAATAGAAACTCCGCCAGAAGAAAGATATCCTGTTCAAACATATGTTGTGGAGCAAAATGACCAACTTATAAGAGATGCAATATTAAGAGAAATTGGTAGGGGTGGTCAAGTCTATTTTGTTTATAATAGAGTAGAAGACATAAATGAAATGGCTAGATATGTCCAAGAATTAGTTCCGGAGAGCAAGGTTTCAGTTACACATGGACAAATGACAGAAAGACAATTAGAAAAAGAAATGATTTCATTTATGGATCAAGAATCTAATGTTTTAGTTTGTACTACAATAATAGAAACTGGAATAGATATCCCTAATGTAAATACAATAATAGTTTATAACTCCGATAAGATGGGGTTATCGCAACTGTACCAATTAAGAGGAAGAGTCGGTAGATCAAATAGAATTGCATATGCATATTTATTATATACTAAGGATAAAGTATTAACTGAAGTTGCAGAAAAAAGACTTAAAGCATTAAAAGATTTTACTGAATTAGGTTCAGGATTTAAAATAGCCATGAGAGACTTAGAAATAAGAGGCGCTGGAAATATTATGGGATCATCTCAACATGGTCATATGGCATCTGTAGGTTACGATTTATATTGTAGAATGCTTGAAGATACTATTAAGCTAATTAAAGGTGATATATCTAAAGAACCTATTGAAACTACTGTAGAAATAAAAATTGATGCATTTATATCTGAAAATTATATTGAAGATGAAATTCAAAAAATAGAAATATATAAGAAAATAGCTGCTATAGAAGATATAGAAGACTATAATGATATAAAAGAAGAGTTAGAGGATAGATATTCTAAAATACCTGAGCCAGTGCATAATTTAATGGATATAGCTTATATAAAAAGCATAGCTAAAAAGTTATTTATTGAAGAGATAAAAGAAATGCCAAAAGAAATAAGATTTAGATTTGCAAGTGGTGAAGATGAATATAAGAAGTTATTTAAAATACTTATGGAGAATTATAAAGAAAATATAATTCTTAAATTTGGAACTGAACCATATTTTTCATTTAAAACACAAGATATGAAAAAAGAGGATAAATTAGAAGTTTTAAAGGAAATTTTAGAAAAATTAGAATCTTAAATTTAAAGACTTATACAATCAATTAACATTTTAATAAAAAAGTAATATAAACGGTTTGAATTGTGAAAATAATATTGTTATACTAATATTAGAATTTTTTTAGGCTAAAATTTACAAAAAAGTGAGGGAAAAATTTTGAATAAAATAAAGAAAATTGTTGCGTCTGTAGTAGTAGCTACACTTGCATTTTCAATTGTTGGTTGTAAAATGATTGAAAAGACACCAGAAGCTATAAAAAATACAGTTCTTGCAACAGTAGGAAAAGAAAAAATAACCCAAGGCGATTTAGATAGAGACTTAAAATCAATTACGGAATCTCTAAAACAAAAATATGGAGAAAACTATGAAAGTAATGCTGACATAAAAGATCAATTAAAAGAATTAAAAAAACAATATCTAAATGCTATAGTTAATGAAAAATTGATATTAACTAAATCAGCAGAATTAAATTTAAAACCTAGCGATGAAGAATTAAATAAGCAGGTAGATGAGGCAGTAAACTATTATAAAACTGCTTATCAAACAGAAGAACAATACAATACTTTCTTAGAACAAAATGGATTTACTGAAGACGAATTTAAAGAATATCAAAAGAATCAAGCAATAGTAAGATATGTATATCAAGATATGGTTAAGGATGTAGAAGTTAATGATGATGATATACAAAAATATTATGATGAAAATAAAGATACTCAATTCTCAACTCCAGGAGAAATTAATTTTGATAAATCTTTACAACAAGCTAATGAAATAAAAAGTCAATTAGATGGTGGCACAGATTTTGCAGAAGTTGCAAAGGAAAAATCACAAGATCCAGGTACTAAAGACAACGGTGGTTCTTTAGGATTTATAGAATATTCATCAACTAAATATGTTAAAGAATTTATGGATGGATTTAAAGATTTAAAAGAAGGTGAAATTTCACAACCAATAAAGAGTCAATTTGGTTATCATATAATTAAGGTAACAGGTGTAAAAGATGATGGTGCAGAAGTTTCTCACATCTTAGTTGCAGATAAAGGTGAAGGTACAGTAACACCTTTAGAAGACGTTAAAGAAGATATTAGAGGTCAATTATTACAAAAGAAACAAAGTGATGTATTTAACGAAAAGATAGAAGACTGGAAAAAAGATGTTGGTGTAAAGATAAATGATAAAAAATTATAAACTTAAACTTTAAGTTATAAATGCTTTTACAAGTAATAAAATTGCTTGTAAAAGCATTTTTTTATTTTTAAGAAAGGCTCTGTTTTAGCAGAGTGTTGATATATGCATAAGCAAAGTGAGCGGAATAATTGAACTTAGGAATGCTAAAAT
>NZ_JAMQHY010000039.1:0-267 GCF_023845705.1 Clostridium sp. ZBS15 | reverse complement strand
AAAAGAAAAAAGAAAGAAAAAAAAAAAAAAAAAAAAATGAAACAGAAGAAAAAAAAAAAAGAAAAGAAAAAAAAAAGAAAAAAAAAAAAACAAAAGAAAAAAAAAAGAAAAAAGCAAGAAAAAGAAAAAAAAAAATAAAGAATAGGTAAACAATAAGATTAAGAAATAAAAAAGAAAAGTAAAAAAAAATAAAAAAAACGATACAGTAAAGAAAGAAAAGAAGAAAGAGAAAAAGAAACAGAAAAAGAAGAACAAAAAAAAGAAGAA
>NZ_JAMQHY010000038.1:0-26483 GCF_023845705.1 Clostridium sp. ZBS15 | reverse complement strand
TGTTATATACAATTTATGTGTAATTTTGAAAGAATAATCTTTCAAAATAATCTGGTGATGATGGCATGGAAGTAACACTCCTACCCATTCCGAACAGGAAAGTTAAGATCCATAGCGCCGAAGGTACTGCACGGGAGACTGTGTGGGAGATTAGGACGTTGCCAGGTATGAATGGCTCGATAGCTCAGTCGGTAGAGCAGAGGACTGAAAATCCTCGTGTCACTGGTTCGATTCCAGTTCGAGCCACCATGGCGCTATAGCCAAGTGGTAAGGCAGAGGTCTGCAAAACCTTTATCCCCAGTTCAAATCTGGGTGGCGCCTCCATTAAAACCTTGAATTATTTGATTCAAGGTTTTTTTTGCGCTTAAAAAATAAAAAACAAAAAAATTATCCACAAAAATAAAATTATAAACAAAGTTATCAACAATTTACTTACAAAATGTATATAAAATATATTTTTATGTGGATAATTTATAGAAAAATATTTAGATTATAAAAAAGAGACTATATAGAATGGGAATTAGTATATTGTGTTAACTATACTTTAAGAATAATATAGATAAAAAAGAACCTATACTAAATAGGCAATAAAAAATGTCTATAAATATAGGATTTATCTTAATTAAACATATCTTTTTTATATAAAATAAATGCTACTATGAAACATATTCCGAATGTTAACATCATAACTATTGAGAATGCATGAGGATTATCATCGGATAAAGGTAACATAACATTCATACCAAATATTCCACTTATAATAGTAGGAATTGCCATAAGTATAGTTACAGACGCTAATACCTTCATAACTATATTTAAGTTATTTGATATAACTGAAGCAAAGAAGTCCATTGTACTAGCCAAAATATTGCTATATATTTCTGTCATTTCTATAGCTTGCTTATTTTCAATGATAACATCTTCTAAAACATCTTTATCTTCCTCATATTTTTGCATCATTTCTAACTTTAACATTTTTTCTAATGTTATCTCATTAGCTTTTAATGAAGTTGAGAAATATACAAGAGATTTTTCTAATGAATGAAGTTGAATAAGTTCTCTATTTTTCATAGACTTATGTAATCTTTTTTCAATCATTAAACTTTTTTTATCTATTTGTCTTAAGTAAAGTAAGTAATAAGTAGATATTCTATTTAATATCTGTAATATAAATCTCGATTTTTTAAATGTAAAAAATGATTTTATTCTAGCATTAGCAAAGTCAGTTATAATTTTACTGTTTTTTAAACATATAGTAACTAACAGTTTGTTAGTATGTATTATAGCTAATGGATAAGTGTCGTATGTTAAAGAATTTTCTTCCATTTCTGTGAATGGTATATCGACTATAACTAATATAGCATCATCCTCAATATCAATTCTGGATGTTTCTTCATCATCTAGTGCTGCTTTTAAGAAATCAATAGAAATTCCAGTTTTCTTTGATACAAGAATTAGTTCTTCTTCAGATGGAGCTACTATGTTTATCCAACAACCATTTTCAATATTATCAATAGGTTTTAAACTTGAATCGAATTCACTCTGACTTTTATAAATTTGAATCAATAAAATCACCTCCAAATATATTATTATACTATTATACTATTATAATAAAGATATTACGAATATACTATAATAATAAATTAAAAAGAGAAAGTAGCTATTAAAATTTGAAAATCGTATTAAAACATAGAAAACATGTAATTAAAAACCCACAATTAATAGTATTCTAATATTTATAGAGAATATAAAGGAATATAGCGTTATTTAAATATAGCTTTATATTGAAAAGCTTAGTATAATCATAATGTTATTTTAAATATTTAAAGTATGGGGGAAAATATTAATGCATAAAGAGGTAGTCATAAGAAAGAAGGCACCTGTTATAGCGATAGTATTACTTATAATTACAGCAATGTTGTATTTATATCAAGGAATAAGTGTTTTAGGTATAAAAAATATAATGCTCGTTAAGTTCTATAATATGACCATTGTATTTTTAACTTTAAGTATAATATTCTTTGAGATAATGAAATGCAGAATATCATATAAGTATTCGATCATAGCGAACAAGCTTATTATTAATAAAATTTTTCATAATAATGAAAAAAACTTAGAAAGTATAAATTTAGCTGATATCGTGTATATCGGGAAAAGTAATTACATAACTAAAGAATATATTGTAAAGAGTAAGGGCAATTATTCTTGTGGAATAATTAATACGAAGAAATATTGTTGTGTATACAAAAGAGAGAATGTTTATTATAAATTTAGCTTTAATCCAAGTGATAAACTTATAAGAAGATTAAATCTTAATATTTAATTTACAACAAATAAATGTGTTTAATATATAAATAAAGGTACTNNAGTACCTTTATTTATATATTTTTATTATTAAAGAAATCATTTTTTACTTCATTAAGAAGATTTTCATTTTGAATTAAATCCATTCCTGTAAATGCCAGTGCTAATGCTGCATTTTTACATTGCTTAAGTGCAAATTCTGACTGAGTAGCTTTAGCAAAATCTTTTGTTCCATATTTAATGTTAGGATCATCGGTTATGCAGATATAAGGATGTATGCAAGGAACTTTATGACTAACATCACCTAAACTTAATCCTGCATATATATCACGTGGCTTTCCAATATCTATTATTCCATTTTCTTTTAGATTGTGACTAAATAATCTATTAAGAGTTCTATTAGTTATCAATTCTTTATTTGATGGTTCATATAAAGAAGTAGTATATTCTAAATTTGTTAATTCGGAAATATATTTTGCTATAGTTCTAAGCTTATTATCAGCCCATTCAGCGGTTTTATAATCGTTACTTCTAATATAAAATTTAGCTTCTGCTTCAGCAGGTAATAGCAAAGGAGTATATCCTCCTTTAGATAAAATTGAATTTATTTCTAAATCTTTAGGAAATCCTTTTTTAAGAGAATTTAATATGTTTAAATTTAGTAATACTGCATCTAGCGCGGTGTAAGTATTTTGATTTAAAAAAGTTAAGCCATCTTTTCCTTTATATTGTATGCTTAATGGAATTATTGCTGAAGATGTTCCACTTTCATTTGTTAATACATCAGGATGAGCAAGCATTACTACATCTATATCATCAAAGACACCTTGTCTAGTCATAACAGCTTTAGTTCCACCTAAATATTCACCTGGACAACCTATTACGATAACAGAGCCACCTATTTTATTTATTATACTGCCTAATGCTAATGCAGCTCCAATTGATATTGTACTTAAAGCATTATGACCTGTGAGATGTCCATAATCTTTAACAGCATCATATTCGCTTAAAAAACATATTTTAGGATAACCATTACCTTTTTTACACATAAAAGAATTAGATATATTTAAAAAATTCTCATTAACCTCAAAATTATGCTTATTTAGTAAATCACAAATATATTTTGCAGATTTAATTTCAGTATAACTTTCTTCAGGATTATTATATAAATAAGAACTTAAATCATTAAGTTCTTTATCACAAGTTGACAGAAATGAAATTATTTCTTGTTTCATAATGCAACCCTCCAAATTATTATTTGATATTATTTTTTCCAATTATAAAAAAAATATTTGTTTATTAATATTAAAAGAAAAATATATAAGCGTATTTAAGATTAAAAAAATTATATATGGAAATAATTAAACTAAAAGATATATTAGGGGGTAAAGAATTTTGGAGAATAAAGTATGTTTTTTATGTGGCAAAAAAGAAGGTAGTGGTATAATATTAAAAGGAGAAAAAATATGTTCTAATTGTGAATGTGAACTTACAAATATTAGCGTTGTAAATCCTAAATATCATTACTTTAAAGAAAAAGTTAAAAATATTTTATTTAAAAAATAAAATTAGATTTTTACTTTATTAAGATTTATTAAAAGCTATATTTAATTATATAGCTATTTTTATTTTGGAAAGATTTTAGAAAATTACATCAAAATATAATTTTCAATTTAGAGTTTATATAGAAATTAAGAAATTAATTATTATGGGGGAAATTCATTATGACAAAAGGTAAATTAATTATAATAGAGAGCGGATCAGATGCTTCAGGGAAGGCAACTCAAGCTAAGAAATTATATGAAAGATTATTAGGAGAAGGATATAATATAAGAAAAGTAACATATCCTAATTATGATAGTCCAGCTTGTATGCCAGTTAAAATGTATTTGAGTGGTGAATTTGGAAGCAAACCTGAGGATGTAAATGCATATGTAGCATCAACATTTTTTGCTATTGATAGATTTGCTTCATATAATATAGAATGGAAAGAATTTTATAATAATGGTGGAATAATTATCTCTGATAGATATACAACATCTAACATGGTACATCAAGCAGTGAAAATGGATGATAAGGAAAAGAACAAGTACTTGAATTGGTTATATGATTTAGAATTTAATTTATATAAACTTCCTATTCCAGACTGTGTAATGTTTTTAGATGTTCTACCTGAAATAAGTCAAAAATTAATGAAAGATAGAAATAATAAATTTACAGGTGAGAAAGAAAAAGACATACATGAAAATAATAAAGATTATTTAGCTAAATCTTATTATAATTCTTTAGAAATAGCAGATAGATATAATTGGAATAAAATAAAATGTAATGACGGAGATAAATTAAAGACAATAGAAGAAATTCATGAAGAAATTTATAAAAAGGTTAAAATCTATATATAGTAATTTAAATTAATATTTTATAAATTAAAAATAGAAATATTTATTTATATAATCTAAGTACATATTTATGGTAAAATGATATCAAGAATAATATGAATTAGAGGTGGATAGTAAATGAAATTAGTTATTGCTATAGTACAAGATGAAGATGCAATAGATGTGTTAGATTCATTAACAGACAATGATTTTAGAGTAACTAAACTAGCTACTACTGGTGGATTTTTAAAAGCAGGTAACACTACTTTAATGGTTGGAGTGGAAGAAGAGAAGATTGACCAAGCACTGGATGTAATTAAAGAAATATGTAAAAAAAGAAAAGAAACAGTAATAGCCCCAACACCTTTAAGTAGTAATGAGGGTGGATATGTTCAACAATGCCCTATGCAAATTACTGTAGGTGGTGCAACTATATTTGTTGTAGATGTTGATAAATTTATAAAAATATAAGGAGAATAGCATTGAGAGAAATTATTGGTCATGAAAGAATTATTAATGGATTTAATCTAAGGAAAAGAAGTAATACTTTTTCTCATGCTAATTTAATTATTGGTGATGATGGGATTGGAAAAAGTTTAGTTGCAAATTATCTTGCAAATGGTATATTAGGATTAAAGGGTGATAAGGAATTTGTAGATATTATAAATTATTACCCTTTATCTTCTTCATTTGGAGTAGATGATATAAGAAATATTATAGAGGAAGTATCTAAGAAACCTTTTGAAAGTGATAAAAAAGTTTTAATACTTCATAAGTGTGAAAAGATGACTATTCAAGCCCAAAATGCATTGCTAAAAACTATAGAAGAGCCTCCTGTAGGAGTGCATTTAATACTTCTTAGTGAATCACTGGAATTAATTTTAGATACTATAAAATCACGTTGTCAAACCTATAAGTTAACACCATTATCTAAAGAAGATATTAATAAGTATATAGAGTATAAATATTCCGAAATAAGCATAGAAAATAAAAAAGCAGCTTTAGCATATAGTCAAGGTATTCCAGGAAAAGTTGAAAAATTTATAGAAGATGATAAATTAAATGATTTAAGAAATATATTATTAGAATTATTATGTGATTTAGAAAATAATAAAGACAATTTTGTTTTAAAATATAAAGAGGTATTAGCTACTTATAAAGATAAACAAAGTGAAGTTTTAAATATATTAATTTCATATATAAGAGATATTATGTTTTTAAAGGAATTAGATTCTAATGATTTAGTTGTAAATTTTGATAAACTTAAAGAAATAAGAGACATATCAATGAGAATGTCTTATAAAAAGCTTAATTCTATGTTAGAATACATAAAAGAAGCAAGAATTAGTTTAAATAATAACACTAATTATTCAATGACCATAACAGTATTGCTTATGGGATTTGCGGAGGTATAATTGATGATAAAAGTTATTGGAGTAAGGTTTAAAAAAGCGGGAAAAATTTATTATTTTGATCCAGTAAACTTTGCTGTTAAAAAAGAAAATTATGTAATAGTTGAAACTGCTAGAGGAATAGAATTTGGCCAATGTGTCATAGGAATAAAAGAGATATCAGAAGATGAAATAGTATCACCTTTAAAAGAAGTTATAAGAATAGCTGATGAAAAAGATATTCAAAAACATAAGGATAATAAGAGCAGAGAAAATGAAGCTTTAGAAATATGTTTAAAAAAGATACAAGAACATGGACTGAAAATGAAATTAATAGATGTAGAATATACATTTGATAATCATAAAGTTATATTCTATTTTACAGCCGATGGAAGAGTGGATTTTAGAGAATTAGTTAAAGATCTAGCTACTATATTTAAAACTAGAATAGAATTAAGACAAATCGGTGTAAGAGATGAAGCTAAAATGATAGGCGGTCTAGGACCTTGTGGAAGACCAATGTGTTGTTCCACTTTTTTAGGAGACTTTGCATCCGTATCTATTAAAATGGCTAAAGAACAAAACCTTTCTTTAAATCCAACTAAAATATCAGGTATATGTGGAAGACTTATGTGTTGCTTAAATTATGAACAAAGCACTTATGAAGATATTAGAAGAAGACTTCCTAAAGTTGGATCGATAGTTGAAACTATTGATGGAAAAGGTGAAGTAATAGGTAATTTAACAGTAAAAGAAAGTGTAAAAGTGAAATTAAAACGTGGAGACGAAGAAGTAATTGATATATATAAAATAGAGGATGTTAGATTAATATCTGGAAGTTATGAAGGCTCAATAGATAATTCAGATATAAAATTAGAAATTGAATCTGAAGAGGATAAAAAATTGATAAAAGAGTTGATTAAAGAAGAAAATTAGAGAAATATGGGGAAAAATTTCATAAATTGCCCATATAATAGATTATGAAATTGACACTTTTATCACAAAATACTTTTAAAACATTAAAATACATGATAAAATTGTAGATGGTTAATTATCATACAATTTTAGGAGGTGTTTTTTAATGGCATTTGTAATTAATGATTCATGTGTAAGCTGTGGAGCATGTGCTGGAGAATGTCCAGTTGATGCTATAAGCCAAGGAGATGCATACTACGTTATTGATGCAGATACTTGTATCGATTGCGGTAACTGTGCTAATGTTTGCCCAGTTGGTGCTCCAGTTCAAGAATAGTAGAAAAGATCGTCTATAGACGATCTTTTTTTTTATTCTTTAGGAATTTATATTATTAAAAAATTTGTGGATAACTTTTAAAATAATGTGTTTTAAAGGTATTATGAGTACCCCTAAAGAATAAAAAATAATCATATGCCGCACCATTATTCCTGCACTGCGTTTGGAAAGGGCGCATGGCTAAAAAAATCGACGGCTCCAAAGTCGCCTTAGCGATTTTGTTCTATAAAATCATACTCAAGGTGGTGATAATAATAAAACAGAGTTTTCTTTATAAAGTTTTAAATCATCACTAGTTAATGCATTAGAGTTTATTTTTTCAACATTATCCATAGATATTAAAAAATTTTTAGGATCATCTAAATAAAGCATAGATTTAAAAGTTTTATAATGAATGGGTATTATATATTTTGGAGAAATCAATTTACTTATTTTAGCCCCTTCACTACCATTTAAAGTGAAGTGTCCTCCTATTGGAACAAGCAAAATATCTATATTTTCTAATTTAGTAGAAATCAAATCTAAGGGGATATGTCCTAAGTCTCCTAAATGACAAATTTTCAACTTATCTAATGTAAAAGTATATATTATATTAGGTCCTCTTTTTAATCCATTATATTTATCATGAAATGAAGAAGACCCTTCTATATGAATGAAATCAAAATCAAAAACCCCAGTAGTATTAATAATTTTTACATTACTATCATTTTCTTTTAAAAATGAATGATCAAAATGATTGTGACTTATTACTATAATATCAGAGTGAAGAAAATCGTTATTATATCCTATAGAATCATCAAATGGATCTATTAATATTCTTTTACCATTATTACTTGTTATTAAAAAACAAGAGTGTCCATACCAAGTTAATTTCATAATATAAATTCCTTTGAAAAAAATATAAATTTGTATATTAAATATGTTTAACATTTAGTAAAGTTTTATTCAGATTTTAATAAAATAAATTATAGTGTTTTAAATTATAATATAATTATAGTATAATAACTACAAAGTCAAAGTAAGTCAAAAACAAAAATATAAACTGATGTTTAGGTAGGTGAACTTATGGCAAAACTTTCAGATATAATTGAAGAATTTATAAAAGAAATGTTTAATGATAGTGGAGAGAATATGGTCCTAATACAGAGAAATGAATTAGCTGATCAATTTAGATGTGCACCATCACAAATAAACTATGTTTTAACAACTAGATTTACTTATAATAAAGGTTATTTAATTGAAAGCAAGCGTGGTGGCGGTGGCCATATTATTATAAAGCAATTAGACAACGATAGTTCCAGCAGAAGAGAGGAGATAATAAATCAAAGCATAGGTAATACAATAACATATCATAATGCTGTAAATATAATAGATAACTTATTTGAATCAGATATTATTACAGAAAAAGAATGTGAACTGATGAAAATAGCTATAAACGATAGAACTTTAATTTCAGTTGAAAATAGAAATAAAATAAGAGCAGATATTTTTAAAGCAATGATTATGGTTATTTTATCTTAAGAGGTGGGGATTATATGTTATGTGAAAAATGTCAAAAGAATGAAGCTAAAATTAATTTAGTTAAAATAGTAAATGGAGAAAAAAATGAAATTTGGTTATGTGAATCTTGTGCTAAAGATATATCAGATATACCATTTATAAATTCTTTAAATGAAATTGGTGGATTACAATTTGAAAATATATTAACTGGATTTTTAAATAATCTTGGTGATAAAAAAACAAAGCCAAAGGAACTTGTTTGTCCTAAATGTAAAATGAATTATTCTGAGTTTGAGAAGACAGGAAAATTAGGTTGTAGTGAGTGTTATAGTGTTTTTTCTGAATATATAAAACCTATTGTAAAAAGAATTCATGGGAATGTAAAACATGTTGGGAAAATCCCGAAATTTGATGGAGAGTCCTTAATTAAAAGAAAAAAGATAATAAGGTTAAAGCAAGATCTACAAAATGCTATTAAATTAGAAGAATATGAAAATGCAGCTGTATTAAGAGATGAAATTAAAGAATTAGAAGAATTTATATTTATTAATAGTAAAGATAATAAAGTGTTTTTAGTTAAGGAGGAAAAAGGTAATGAGAAACTGGATTAACGAAGAATGTAACAAAGAAGATATAGTTATAAATAGTAATATTTCTTTATCTAGAAATTTAAAAGAAAAACCTTTTTCCAATAAATTAAATGAAATAGAAGCAAGAGAAAATGCAGAATTTATTTATCAAATTGTGAAAAGTGAACTTGAAGATGAATCTTGTATTTATCATTTGTGGAATGAAGACAAAGAACTAATAAATAGTTATTTAGATAAGCAATTAATAAGTAAAGAATTAATAAAGAATAAAGACAAAACAGCATTTGTTTTAAATAGTAAAGAAACTTTAAGTATTATGATAAATGAGGATGATCACTTAAAGCTAGAATGCATAACGGCAGGATTTGATTTAGAGACTGCATTTGATAATATCACAAAACTTGATGATAAAATAGAAAAACGAGTTCATTATGCATTTGATGAAAATTTAGGGTATTTAACTACATCCCCTACTAATTTAGGAACAGGAATGAGAGCATCTGTTAATATTCATTTGCCAGCTTTAAATTTTAATGATGAAATAAGTAATTTTAGCAAAGGACTAACTCAAATAGGTATGAATATGAAAGGTATATATGAAGAAGGAAATAAATCCTATGGAAATATGTACAAAATATCTAATCAGGTTACATTAGGACTAACTGAAGAAGAGATAATTGATAACCTAAAAGGTGCAGTGTTAAATGTTATTTCAGAAGAAAAGAAATTTAGAGAAGTTTTATTAACAAAGTGCAAATATGATATAGAAGATAAAGTATTTAGAGCATATGGAATTTTAACTTCAGCTATTTTACTAAGTGAAAAAGAGTGTGCTGAATTATTATCTAGTGTGAGATTTGGAGTTGAATTATCTTTATTAGATATTCCCAAAAATAAGTTAAATAAATTATTAGTATATACTAGAGATTCATCACTTCAGAACTATTTAAAAAGAAAACTTTTAAATAAGGAACTTAACTATGAAAGAGCTAAATTTGTAAGATCAATATTAGCTCAAACTTAAATAAGAATATAAGGGAGGGATTTTTTGAGTATGGATTTTAATAAATTTACAGAGAGAACTCAATCAATAATATTAGAAGCGCAAATTGAATCACAAGAATTTAAGCATGGTTATGTAGGTACAGAACATTTATTATTGGGTTTAGTAAAAGAAAAAGGACATCAATCTAAGATATTAAATGAATTTGGAATTGATTCAGAAATAGTAAGAGATATGATAAGTAGATATTTAGGCTATGGTGAATTACAAATGCCTGAAGATGATATATTATTAACACCTAGAGCAAAAAGACTTCTTGATGAAAGCTTTATAGAGGCTAAAAAATTTAGTCATAAAAATGTTAGTCCAGAACATATGTTAATGGCATTGCTTAATCAAGAAGAAGGCATGGCCTATACCATATTAAAAAATTTAAAATTAGATTTTAAAGAAATAAAAGATAAATTATTTATATTTCTAAATGGTCAGTATGTAGATGAAAATCAAGAAATTAAATCTCCAAGATCAGAAAAAACAAAAACTCCTATGTTGGATAAATACGGAAGAGATTTAACACAGTTTGCAAGAGATGGTGTGTTAGATCCTGTTATTGGAAGAGATTTAGAAAATCAAAGAGTTTTAGAAATATTATGTAGGAGAATAAAAAATAATCCTTGTTTAATAGGCGAACCAGGAGTAGGAAAAACAGCAGTAATTGAAGGTTTAGCTCAAAGAATTGTAGAGGGGAATATTCCTGAAATATTAAGGGATAAGAGAATAGTTTCACTTGATTTAACTGCATTACTTGCAGGTGCTAAATATAGAGGTGAATTTGAAGATAGATTGAAAAAGGTAATGTCAGAAATAGAAAAAGATAAAAGCATCATAATATTTATAGATGAAATTCATACAATAATAGGTGCAGGAGCAGCTGAAGGAGCAATAGATGCTTCTAATATATTAAAGCCAGCACTTTCTAGAGGAGAGATTCAATGTATAGGTGCAACAACTATTAATGAATATAGAAAACATATAGAAAAAGATTCTGCTTTAGAAAGAAGATTTCAACCTGTTAATGTTGGTGAGCCATCAAAAGATGAAACACTAATAATATTAAGGGGATTAAGAGAAAAGTATGAAGAACATCACAATGTTAACATTACAGATAAAGCATTAGATGCCGCTGTTGAGTTATCTGATAGATATGTTACAGATAGATTTATGCCAGATAAAGCTATTGATTTGATTGATGAGGCATCAGCTAAAGTTAGAATAAAAAATTTAATTCCACCTACTAATTTAAAATCAATGGAAGATAAAATAAAAGAAACAACTAAGGAAAAAGAAGAATGTATTAGAGTTCAAGATTTTGAAAAAGCAGCAAATATGAGAGATATTGAAAATAGCTTAAAAGAAGAATTAGAAGCACTTAGAAAAGAGTGGAGTGATAAAAATTCTAATAAATCATTAAATGTAGATGAAGAAGATATAGCAGAAGTTGTATCAGCTTGGACCAAAATACCTGCTAAAAAACTTACAGAAAAAGAAAGCGAAAGATTACTAAAACTTGAAGATATATTACAAAAAAGAGTTATAGGTCAAACTGAAGCAGTTGAATCTATAGCTAAGGCGGTAAGAAGAGCTAGAGTTGGAATAAAAGATCCTAATAGACCAATTGGAACATTTATATTTTTAGGACCTACAGGTGTTGGTAAAACAGAACTTTCAAAAGCATTGGCTGAAGCTATGTTTGGAGATGAAAATAGTATAATAAGAATAGATATGTCTGAATATATGGAAAGTAATTCAGTTTCTAAATTAATAGGTTCACCTCCAGGATATGTAGGATATGATGATGGAGGTCAATTAACAGAAGCAGTCAGAAGAAAACCTTATTCAGTGGTGCTTTTAGATGAAATTGAAAAGGCTCATCAAGATGTATTTAATATATTACTTCAAATTATGGAAGATGGAAGACTTACAGATTCTCATGGAAAAGTAGTTAATTTTAAAAATACAATAGTTATAATGACTTCTAATGTGGGAGCACATCAAATAAAAAAACAAAAAGCAATTGGATTTAATACAAGTATTGATAAAAATTCAGAATATGAAAAGATGAAAGACAATGTTTTAGAAGAATTAAAGAGAAGCTTTAAACCAGAATTCTTAAATAGAATAGATGATACAATAGTATTCCATAAATTAAAAGAAGATGATCTTTTAGATATAGTTGATTTAATGTTAAAATCTATTACTAAAAGACTTGAAAATAAAAATATACACTTAAACTTTGAAAAAGATAGTAAAAAATTCTTGATTAATAAAAGAATTGATTTAAATTATGGAGCAAGACCGTTAAGAAGAATTATCACTAAAGAAGTAGAAGATAAATTAAGTGAAGAGATACTTTTAGGCAATATAAAAATTGGAGATAGAATTAAAGTAAATGAATCAAAAGATAATTTAGTTTTTACAAGGCTAGATTAATAGTTTAAAAAGTTATCTTAAAATAACTTTAATGTGTTTATGTGCATTATTGGTATTTTTAAGATAATTTTTTATTTGCTTATATCTTAGGAAAAGTGTTGATATATGCATAAGTAAAGCTGGATTAAATAAAATAATATTTATTTGTTAATAGTATTTATTAATTGGAAATTATATGATAAAATTATAAATATAATAATTATTACAAGGGAATAATTAACTTATAGAGTTTTAAATAAGCTTATGCTAGATATAAGTTTATTTAAAGATAAGAGGTGAATTTATGACTAAACAAGAAAAAGAAATAGATTTAATAGTAATTGGTGCAGGTCCAGCAGGATTAGCTGCAGGCATTTATGGCGGTAGAGCAAAGTTAGATATGATAGTTTTAGAAGAAAGAATAATAGGTGGTCAAGTAAGAAACAGCTATACTATTGAAAATTATCCTGGATTTGAAAAAATATCAGGAGCAGATTTAGCAGATGTTTTTCAAAAACAAGTTGAATCATTAGGAGTAACTATAGACGAATTTGATTTAATAGAAAATATAGTATTATCTGATGATGAGAAGATAGTAGAAACTGAAAGTTACATATATAAACCTAAGGCTATAATAATTGCAACAGGAGCTTCACCTAAAAAACTACCAGTTTTAGAGGAAGCAAAGTATGAAGGCAAAGGTGTTCATTATTGTGCAGTTTGTGATGGTGCTATGTATGAGGGAAAAAGAGTTGGAGTGGTAGGTGGTGGAAATTCGGCTTTAGAAGAAGCGATATTTTTAACTAAATTTGCTGAAAAAGTTTTTGTGATTAGAAGACATGATTATTTTAATGGAGAAAAATCTTTAATAGAAGAAGTGTTAAATCATCCTAAAATAGAGGTTTTATTTAATGAGGATTTAGTTCATTTAAGTGGTGATAACTTTTTAGAAGAAGTAACTATTAAGAATAAAAATACAGGTGAATTAAGTAAGTTAAAACTTGATGCTATTTTTGGATATATTGGAACAGAGCCTAAAACAAATGGATTAGAGAAATATTTAAAATTAAATGATTATGGGTACATAATTACAAATGAGGATATGGAAACTAAGATAGCTGGTGTATACGCTGTCGGTGATGTACGTGAAAAGAAATATAGACAAATAACTACAGCGGTTTCAGATGGAACAATAGCTTTATTAAATGCTGAAAAATACATAGCACAAAAGGAGAAATAATAATATGATAAAAATTTATTCAACATCATGGTGCCCTGCTTGCATAAAAGCAAAGAGATATTTTGACTTAAAAGGATTAAAATATGAAGAGATAAATGTTGCAGATAAACATGAGGATAGAGAAGAAGTATTTAAAGCATCAGGTCAAAGAAGTGTACCAGTAATAGATATATCGGGAAATATAATAGTAGGATTTGATAAAAAACAAATAGATGATTATGTAAATCGTTAGAATGAGAAAAAGTTATAATTTAAAAGAATAAAGACTTGGAAAATACAATTATTTATGTATTACCAAGTCTTTTGCATATTTATTAATACAAATTTATTTATTTAGGGCTTTATCTATAGATGGTTTATCAAATCCAATGATAATAGTATCATTTATATCTAATACTGGTACGCCCATTTGTTTAGATTTTTTAACCATATCTTCTCTAGCAATCATATCTTCTTGAACATTTAGTTCTTCAAAATCAACGCTCTTTGATTTTAAATAATTTTTAACTTTAACACACCACGGACAAGAATCTGTAGTATAAACTTTTACCATAATAACACTCCTTAACTAATAATAAATATTATTTAAAATATTATAATACTTAAGAAATAATATAGCAATTACTTTATTATATTATTATTTTCTAAATTAGAGTTTAAAACTAAATTAGAAAATTCATTTTGAGAGTATGTATTGTTAAAATTGTGTTGAAAAACATGCTCTTCATTATCTCTTAATATATTTTTTGAAGGAACTATAACATTATTAAAAGAATCTTTAGTTATCATATTATCATCTCCTTAAATTATATAAATAGTTTTTGTAATGAATTCATTATTTATACAAAATAGGATTTTAAATTGATAAAAAATTTTAGTTTAAATATAATGATAAATTTAATTACCAAATTTGGATGATATAATTAATAATAGTAGTTTATTAAAATTGTTAATTATAATTTTATTTAAAAGTTATAATTAATATTAAAATTTATGTTATTATAAAATTATTAATGAATATAGTGATTGAATCTTAAAATAAGAAAGGAATTTGTATGGCTAAAATAAAATCTACATATATATGTCAACAATGTGGATATGAAGCTCCTAAATGGTTGGGAAAATGTCCATCATGTAATAACTGGAATACTTTTAATGAAGAGATAAAAGATGATAGTAAGGTAGTAACTTCATTAAAAGCTAATAACATAGTACAAAATAACCAGCCTAAAAATATAAGAGATATAAAATCTGGAGAAAAAGAAAGATATGATACAGGAATAAAAGAACTTAACAGAGTTTTAGGTGGCGGATTAGTTAAAGGTTCTTTAACTTTAATTTCAGGAGATCCTGGAATAGGAAAATCTACATTGCTGTTACAAACTGCAAATAACATAGCTATAAAATATGGCAAAGTTCTGTATGTCTCTGGAGAAGAATCAGAAGAACAAATAAAGATTAGAGGAGACAGACTAGGTGTAAATAGTGAAAATCTGTTTATAATATCTGAAACAAATTTAGATGCTATTTCAATATATATAGAACAAATTAATCCTAATTTTGTTATAATAGATTCAATTCAAACTGTATTTAAAGAAAGTGTTTCTTCAGCACCCGGTAGTGTATCTCAAGTAAAGGAATGTTCAAATACTATTATGAGAATGTGTAAAGGCAAAAATATACCATTCTTCCTAGTTGCACATGTAACTAAACAAGGTGAATTAGCAGGTCCAAGAGTTTTAGAGCATATGGTTGATACGGTTTTATATTTTGAAGGTGAAAGAACAGAAGAATATAGAATTTTAAGAACCATGAAGAATCGTTTTGGAACGACTAGTGAAATAGGCGTATTTGAAATGCAACAAGAAGGTTTGGTAGAAGTATTTGATCCATCAAAAATATTTTTAGAAGATACTAGTGCTAATCAAGAAGGTTCTGTGGTTGTTGGAGTTATGGAAGGTACTAGACCTATCTTAATAGAAATTCAGGCATTAGTAAGTGAAACTAAAGCTCCAATGCCGAGAAGAACAGCTGTTGGAATTGACAATCAAAGATTAAGTTTAATATTAGCAGTTTTAGAAAAAAAGCTAAAAGTATTTTTCTATAATAAAGATGTGTATGTAAATGTAGTAGGTGGACTTAATATAGATGGAACATCTGCAGATTTAGGATTAGCATTAGCATTAATATCTAGTGCAAAATCTAAAGAGTTTAAATTAGATAAAACATTAATGGTAGGAGAAGTTGGATTAACTGGAGAAATAAGACCAATATCATCAGCTGAAAGATTAGTAAAAGAAGCTGAAAAACTTGGATTTAAGAATGTAATAATTCCTGAAAGAAATTTAGATAAAATAAAAACAGACGATATAAAAGTAATAGGCATTAGACATTTAATAGAAGCAATAAATAAGATATTTTGAGAAGAACAGGTGAGTGTATGAGATTAGAAAAGGGAATGAAAATAAAAGATACTTTAAAAATTATGTGCCCAGGCACTCAACTACGGGAAGGACTTGAAAATATCCTTAGAGCTAAAACAGGTGGACTAATTGTAATTGGAGATAATAAAGAAGTAATGGATACAGTAGATGGCGGATTTACTCTTAATTCTGATTATAGTCCATCATATGTTTATGAATTAGCTAAAATGGATGGGGCAATAGTAATTAGTGAAGATTTAAAAAAAATTGTGTGTGCTAATGCTCAGCTTATACCAGATCCTTCAATTGTAACACATGAAACTGGTACTAGGCATAGAACTGCACATAGAATAGCCAAGCAAACTAATAATATAGTTATTGCTATATCTCAAAGAAGAAATATAATAACTGTATATAAAGGTGACATAAAATATGTTTTAAGAGATAGCAGCGTAATTTTGGCTAGAGCTAATCAAGCTATTCAAACTTTAGAAAAGTATGTTTCAGTTCTAGAAAGAGTAATTAACAACTTAAATCTTTTAGAGTTTCAAGATTTAACAACTTTATTTGATGTTGTTACTGCAATTCAAAGAACTGAAATGGTTATGAGAATAGTAGAAGAAATAAATATGTATATTTTAGAGTTAGGTAATGAAGGTAGACTTATATCAATGCAGCTTAATGAACTTGTTAAGCATATTGAAAGAGATGGAATATTATTAATTAGAGATTATTGCAAAGATGAAGAAGAACATAACGAGGTATATGAGCAAATACAAAAATTAAGTGCAACTGAACTTTTAGATTTGGATTCAATTGCAAGAGTTCTAGGTCATATAGGTGATTCACTTGTAGATACACTTATATCAGCTAAAGGATATAGAATATTAAGTAAAGTTCCTAGAATACCATCAAATGTAATAGAAAATCTAATTAAAGAATTTAAAGAATTAAATAATGTTATAGAGGCTGATATCGATGAGCTTGATATTGTTGAGGGAATAGGTGAAGCAAGAGCAAAGGCAATTAAAGATGGATTAAAAAGAATAAAAGAACAAATTCTCTTAAATAAAAAGATATAAAAAATAGAAAATCGGTATTACCATATAAAAGGTAAACCGATTTTTTTTATTATCTAAAAGTAAATTTTCCAAGTGTATTTATTTTGTTGTATTCTTTAAGCAAAACGTCATATAAATTTATATCTAAATTATTGCATAAAGAAGTAAGATAGAAAAGATTATTACCAATCTCTTTTTCTATAATTTCACGACAATTTTCACAAAGCTCACCACTTAAGTGAGAAGCTAAGTAGGTAGATAAGTCGTCAATAGATTTATCTTCATTTAATGAATTTTGTTTAGAAGCATTAATATTTATGCATCCGCAATTTGTGACAGATTTTGCAACTGCTCTATTAACTCTCGAACTAGATTCACTATATTTAGTAAGTATGTCTAAGATACTTTTATGTCTTAACAAAGAATCACTTACAGAGTTTTGAAAATCATCAAATATTATATCCTTCATACGCCTCAACTCCTTGATATAATTTAATTTTACTTTAAGTAATTATAAATAAAGTAATTATAAATATTTTTAGACTATTTTATCAATATGGGATTAAGATTTGGAATACATGTATATAATACAGAAGAATTATATTAATTGATAGGGGGAGTATTTAACTAAACTTAATAAATTATTCATTTTAGATATATATATAGTGTGATATAATTAATAACAGTTAATATATAGGAATGAATTAATGTGTATTGTTGTAAGAATTTAGGAAGGGGTGAGATATTTGTTAAAAAAGATTATAAAGGGAATTTTTTCAGCTATAGGTTTATTAGTTGGTTATATTGTAGGTAAATCTTTATTAGACATACCTAATATTAAGGAATTGAAATATTTATCTACATTAACAGGTTCTATAGTATTTATAACTATTATATCATTGTTATTTGGAATTATATTGTATGTTGTATCTCCAATTATTTATAAAGCTATTTTTAATTTGGTTGAATATATAGAAAAGAATATTCAAAAACTTACATTAATTGAAATTATTTGTGGAGCATTGGGAGCTATTATAGCTCTAATATTAATGAGCTTTATTGCAAAGCCAATAAATGGAATAGATGATAAGTTTGGACCTATGTTATTTATATTTTTAAATATAATATCAGCGATAATAGGTGCAGATATATTAGTTAAGAAAAAAGATGATATAATAGCATTAATTTCTAATATAAAGAAAAATACAGGTAAAGAAAAGAAAGCAAAAAGTAATCATGTAAAAGGTGTAGCAAAAGTGTTAGATACATCGGTTATAATTGATGGTAGAATATTTGATATTTGTGAAACAGGTTTTATAGAAGGTCCTTTAGTAATTCCTAATTTTGTCTTAGATGAATTAAGACATATATCAGATTCTTCAGATTCTTTAAAGAGAAATAGAGGAAGAAGAGGATTAGATATATTAAATAGGATACAAAAAGAACTTTCAATTGAAACACAAATTTGGGAAGGCGATTTTCCTAAAATAAGTGAAGTAGATAGTAAATTATTAAAACTTGCTCAAACATTAAACGGAAAAGTAATAACTAACGATTATAATTTAAATAAAGTTGCAGAATTTCAAGGAGTACCTGTGTTAAATATAAATGAATTATCAAATGCGATAAAGTCAGTAGTTTTACCAGGAGAAGAAATGCATGTAGATATGATTAAAGATGGTAAAGAATCAACCCAAGGCGTAGGATATTTAGACGATGGCACTATGATAGTTGTAGAGGGCGGTAAAAAATACATCGGTCAAACAATTACTGTTATAGTTACATCAGTTTTACAAACTGCTGCTGGAAGAATGATATTTGCCAAACCAAAAGATAACTAAGAAAAGGAGCTTTTCTATATGGTTAGTGCAATAGTAGTAGCTGGTGGAAAAGGTAAAAGAATGGGCACTGTTCAAAGTAAGCAATATCTTAATTTGAATGGTAAGCCCATTCTTTATTACACCATTAAAAGTTTTTTAGATTGTAAATTAGTAGATAATATTATATTGGTAGTGCCATCCCACGAAATGGATTATTGTGAGAAGGAGATATTAGAGAAACATTCTTTAAAAATTAATAAAATTGTTGCTGGAGGAAATGAACGTTACGATTCTGTATATAATGGATTAAGTGAAGCAAAAGGGTCAGATATTGTGTTAATTCATGATGGAGTAAGACCTTTTGTATCAGAGAAACTAATAGAAAATGCTATAAAATATGCAGAAGAGTATGGTGCAGCAGCACCAGGAGTTATGCCAAAAGATACAATAAAAATTATAGATAGTAGCAGATTTTCACTTAAAACACCGAATAGAAGTGATTTAGTATCTGTGCAAACACCTCAAGCATTCAAATATGATTTAATATATGATTGTCATAAAAAAATAAAAAATGAAGATGTTAAAATTACAGATGATACTATGGTTGTAGAGTATTTTGGAAATAAGGTTTATATATATGAGGGTGAATATACAAATATAAAAATTACTACTCCTGAAGACCTTATTATTGGTGAATATTTAGCAAATAAGTAGCTTATATATAATATATTGACAGTCAAATTACAAAAAGTTATAATAAATTAAGTTGATTGTAAAAATATATATAAGCTTTGATGAAGAATAGTAAAAATCGTCTTTAAGAGAGAAAATCCTTGGCTGTAAGATTTTCAATAGATTTTGAACCAGCTTCGGAGTAATAGGTAAAAACTATCGGTTTAATACCGTTATCATTATTAGAGAACAAATTTAGGTGGTACCGCGATTATAAGTTCGCCCTAAGATATAGGGTGGACTTTTTTTATATATTTAAAGCCACTTTAAATATAAAAAAATAATATATTTGGAGGAAATTTAACTATGAAAATGTCTAACATGTTAATATCTACACTAAGAGAAGTTCCAGCAGAAGCAGAAATTGATAGCCATAAGCTTATGCTTAGATCAGGAATGATAAGAAAAATGGCATCAGGAATATATAATTATATGCCATTAGGTCTTAAAGCATTAAAAAAAGTTGAAGATATAATAAGAGAAGAAATGAATGAAGCAGGAGCTCAAGAATTTTTAGCTTCAGCTATGATTCCGGCGGAATTATGGCAATCATCAGGTAGATGGGACGCTTATGGTGCTGAAATGTTTAGAGTTAAAGATAGAAATGAAAGAGATTTTTGTTTAGGACCTACACATGAGGAAGTATTTACTGATATAGCTAAAAATGAAATTAAATCTTATAAGCAATTACCAGTTAATTTATATCAAATTCAAACAAAATATAGAGATGAACGTAGACCTAGATTTGGTGTTATGAGATCAAGAGAATTTGTCATGAAAGATGCTTATAGCTTTGATAAGGATCAACAAGGATTAGATCTTTCATATAATAAAATGTATGAAGCATATGTTAAAATTTTTAATAGATGTGGATTAGATGCAAAATGTGTTGAAGCAGATTCAGGAGCAATCGGAGGATCAAATTCAGCAGAATTTATGGTTAAGTCAGAAGTTGGAGAAGACGATATTGTTTTTTGTACTCAATGTGATTATGCAGCTAATATTGAAAAAGCAACTGCTAGATTAGAGGAATTAGAAAAAGAAGACTTAATGGAAGTTGAAAAAGTGTCTACTCCAGATAGCAGAGGAATAGATGAAGTATCAGAATTCTTAAATATATCTCCTAAAAAAACAGTTAAAACTTTATTATATAATGTTGATGGAAAAATAGTTGCTGTATTTGTAAGAGGAGATAGAGAAGTTAATGAAGTTAAAGTAGCTAATGCTTCACATGCTTCAGGAGACATAGAAATGGCTTCTCATGAAGAATATATGAATGCAACTGGTTGCGGTATTGGATTTGCTGGACCAATAGGAATGAAGGCCGATTTAATATTAGTAGATGAAGAAGTTAAAAATATGTATAACTTTGTAACGGGAGCAAATGAAACAGGATATCACATTAAAAATGTAAATTATGGACGTGACTTTGAAGGAACAGTTGGAGACTATAGAAATGTAGTAGAAGGAGAAGCATGCCCAACATGTGGCGGAAAGCTTACAATTTCTAGAGGAACAGAAGTTGGTCACATCTTTAAATTAGGAACTAAGTACTCAGAAGCAATGGATGCTAAATTTATAGCTGAAAATGGAAAAGAAGCTCCATTTATAATGGGATGCTATGGAATAGGTGTTACAAGAACTATGGCATCTATAATTGAACAACATAACGATGAAAATGGAATAGTTTGGCCATTATCTGTTGCTCCATATCATATTTCAATAATTGCTGTAAATGTTAAAGATGAAGAACAAGTAAAAATAGCTAATAAACTTTATGAAGATTTAAAATCTATGGGTGTTGAAGCATTATTAGATGATAGAAATGAAAGAGCGGGAGTTAAGTTTAAAGATTCAGAAATAATGGGAATTCCTATGAGAGTGACAGTAGGAAAGAAAATTGTAGATGGAGAAGTTGAATTTAAACTTAGAACTGGTGATATGCAAGTAGTTAAAATAGATGAGATTTCTGGAATAGTAAAAGGAGAATTTGAGAAAAATAATCTGAAATTAAGATAACATAGGAGGTAAAAAGTTAATGAGGATATTTAATACTTTAACGAGAAAAAAAGAAGAATTTATCCCTATTACTCCAGGTGAGGTCAAAATGTATGTTTGTGGACCAACAGTATATAATTTCTTTCATATAGGAAATGGAAGAACATTTATAGTATTTGATACAATCAGAAGGTATTTAGAGTATAGAGGATATAACGTTAAATTTGTTCAAAATTTTACAGATATAGATGATAAGATGATAAAAAAAGCTAATGAAGAAGGTACAACTGTAAAAGAAATTGGAGATAAATATATAAAAGAGTATTATGAAGATGCCGACAAACTTCAAATAGAAAGAGCCACAGTTAATCCTAGAGCGACTGAATATATACAGGATATTATTGATTTTGTTGCAGAATTAATTAAAAAAGGCTATGCATATGAAGTTGAAGGAGATGTATATTTTAATACTAAAAAATTCAATGATTATGGTAAATTATCAGGTCAAAGTATAGAAGATTTACAAATGGGTGCAAGTAATAGAACTTCATCTGTGGCGGATGAAAGAAAGAAAGACCCTATGGATTTTGCTATATGGAAAGCTCAAAAACCAGGAGAACCAGCTTGGGAATGTTCTTGGGGAGTGGGAAGACCAGGATGGCATATAGAATGTTCATGTATGGCAAAAAAAATATTGGGTGATACAATAGATATTCATGCAGGTGGTATGGATTTAACATTTCCACATCATGAAAATGAAGTTGCTCAAAGTGAAGCATTAACAGGAAAGACATTTGCGAATTATTGGATGCACTCAGCATATGTAAATGTCAATAACCAAAAGATGTCTAAGTCTTTGAATAATTTCTTTACTGCTAGAGATATATTAAAGGAATACGATTCAGATGTTGTAAGGTTTTTTATGATGTCAGCTCATTATAGATTACAAATAAACTTTAGTAAAGATTTGCTAGATTCAGCAAAAGCATCAGTAGAAAGGCTTTATAATGCAATAAGTAATTTAGAAAACTTAATTGATGAAGTTTCAATAGAAAATATGAGAGAAGAAGAAGTTAAGTATCTAGATTCATTAAACAAATATAGAGAAAAGTACATTGAAAAAATGGATGATGATTTTAATACAGCAGATGCACTTACTGTTTTATTTGAATTAACCAAAGATACTAATACAAATATAAATGTAAATTCATCTAAGGAACTAGTTAATAAAGCATTAGAACTTATAAGAGAATTAGGATCACCATTAGGTTTACTTCAAAAAACAACTAAAGGTAGTTTAGAAGATGAAATAGAGTCTCTAATAGAGAAAAGACAGGATGCAAGAAAAAATAGAGATTTTGCTTTAGCTGATAAGATAAGAGACGATTTAAAAGATAGAGGAATTGTTTTAGAGGATACACCTCAAGGTGTTAGATGGAAAAAAATAAATTAAATTAGATAGGGCTGCAAATTGCAGCCCTTATTTAAAGGAGCATAAATTATGTTAGATGATTTAAAAATAAGAGAATTTAGTGAAGCAAATGTAAGAATGTTAAATCCTCTTCAATTGGCGATAATAGGAGATGGAGTGTATGAAGTATTTATAAGAACGTATATTCTATCTGAAAATGAAGGTTTAAGTGCTAATAAAATTCATAGAAAAGCAATTAGTTACGTAAAAGCTCAAGCACAATCAAGTATTATGCACAATTTAGAAGAATACTTAACAGAAGAAGAACTTAGAATATACAAGAGGGGAAGAAATGCAAAATCTGCAACAGTTCCTAAAAATGCTGATGTTAGGGATTATAGAATGGCAACTGGATTTGAAGCATTAATAGGATATTTATATCTAATAGGAAATAAGGAAAGATTAGAATTTATGTTACAGAAAAGTGTTGTAGTTTTAAATGAAAAAGAGGTGTAATTGAATGAGAGAAAACACAAAAGTAAGTAAGAAAAGAGAAAACAAGAAAGATAATAAAAGAGAAATCAATAAAAATAAAGTAGTTGATAATAATATATATGATAATGGTTTTGAGGAAAGAGAAGATATAATAATCGGAAGAAATGCTGTTTTAGAAGCTTTAAAAACTGAGAGAACTATAGAAACTCTTTACATATCTAATTCAAAATTAGAAGGATCAATAAACGCGATAATATCAAAAGCAAAGGACAAAAAGATACTAATAAAAGAAGTTGATAAAAGAAAATTAGACTCCATGTGTAATAATGCAGTTCATCAAGGTGTTATTGCAAGAGTAACTCCATATGAATATTCAGAGGTGTCAGATATTCTAGAATTAGCTGAACAAAAAGGTGAAAAACCATTTATAGTAATACTAGATGAGGTAGAAGACCCTCATAATTTAGGCTCTATTATAAGAACAGCAGAATTATTTGGAGTTCATGGAATAATAATACCTAAAAGAAGAAGTGCATCAGTAACAACAATGGTATATAAATCTTCAGTGGGAGCTATAGAACATGTAAAGGTAGCTAGAGTTACAAACTTAAATTCAGTAATAGATGAATTAAAAGAAAGAGGAATTTGGGTTTATGGAACAGATATAAGAGCTGAAGAATATAGCTATGAAACTGATTTTGGTGGTCCATGTGCTATTATAATTGGTAATGAGGGAAAAGGAATATCAAAATTGACATTAAAAAAATGTGATAAATTAATCAAAATACCTATGGTAGGCAAGATTAATTCTTTAAATGCTTCTGTAGCAGGTGGTATAATTATGTATGAAGTATTAAAAGGTCGTTTAAAGTAGAATGAATTAAGAGGTAACTATTGTGAAAATTATTTTTGTTGATGGATATAATGTTATAAATAGTTGGCCAGATTTAAAAATAAAAAAGAATTATAGTTTTGATGGTGCCAGAAGATCATTAGTGGACACAATGCATAATTATGGGGTTTATAATGACTGCAAAGTAATAATTGTTTTTGATGCTCATAAAGTATCAGGTAGTATTCAAAAAGTAGAAACAGTAAATAAGAATTTATCAATAGTTTTTACTAAGGATGGAGAAACAGCAGATAGCTATATAGAAAAAGAAGTGAATTTATTAGGACGAAAATATGAAGTTATTGTTGTTACATCTGATTGGTTAGAACAACAAACTATTTTCCAAAGAGGGGCTGTAAGAATGTCATCTTTAGAATTTTACAATGATGTTTTGGATATAGAGAATTCTATAAGAAAAAGAAAAAATAAAAGTAAAATTTCTGAAAAAAACATACTTAGTGATAACATTGATTTGGAAATATTGAAAAAATTAGAAAAAATAAGAAGAAGTGAGTAAATTTAATTGACTAAGATATTTTTACTGAGTTATAATTGTTTACATAGGATGTATAGTGATTATAATGAGAAAGTTGAGAGTGAATATTGGGTGAGTTTTTAGAGTTTAAAGATAAATTAGATGAAGAAGTTGTATTGGAAGCTAAAAATGGAAATATTAGAGCTCAAGAGTATTTAATTTCTAAATATGAAAATTTTGTTAAGGCAAAAGCAAAATCTTATTTCTTAATAGGGGCAGATAGAGAAGATATATATCAAGAAGGCATGATAGGATTATATAAAGCGATAAGAGACTTTAAAGCTGATAAATTAACTTCATTTAGGGCTTTTGCAGAGTTATGTGTAACAAGACAAATTATAACTGCAATTAAAACTGCAACTAGACAAAAACACATTCCTTTAAATACTTATGTTTCATTAAATAAACCTATTTACGAAGAAGAATCAGAAAGAACATTATTAGATGTTTTATCTGGAATAAAAATTTCAGATCCTGAGGAGCTTTTGATAAATAAGGAACATATGGATGATATAGAGACTGCAATTGCTAAAGTTTTATCTGATTTAGAGTTAGAAGTGCTTATGTCATACTTAGATGGAAAGTCTTATCAAGAGATTGCTTGTGACTTAGATAGGCATTCAAAATCAATTGATAATGCATTACAAAGAGTAAAGAGAAAGCTTGAAAAATGCCTAGGTATAAAGTAAGTAAATTATATTGACAAACAAAACGAATAATAGTAAACTTTATAATTGGTATATCAAGAAAATGTCAAGATATGAGTGCTCACGTAGCTCAGTAGGTAGAGCGTCGCCTTGGTAAGGCGGAGGTCGTCGGTTCAATCCCGATCGTGAGCTCCAATTATAAAATAAAAAACACTAGGCAAAGTTTATTAAAGGATAAGAGGAGGAATTTAGAATGTCAAAAGAAAAATTTGAGAGAAGTAAACCACACGTAAATATTGGAACAATCGGTCACGTAGACCATGGTAAGACAACATTAACAGC